>JANNOS010000055.1:0-16033 GCA_031399315.1 Methylophilaceae bacterium
ATGTCCAAGGCATCTTTGGCATAAACGATTTCCAACTCTTCCTCGGCTTCTTCTTGCTCAGTATTGGTGCTAATCAATTTTAAATTGTTGTTGCTGAGCACCATGCGGATTCCGCGATATTTTTCATTCGATAAAATAGAAGCGCGCTGCATCGCAGTGAGCACCGCCATACGATTTACATTGAAGGTGTTTTGATGGCCCACAGGAATGACACGATGATAGTCAGGGAATTTACCATCTATCACTTTAGAAATTAAACGAATCTCATTAAACGCAAAATTAACTTGGCCTGCATTCAACTCAATATTAACTTCATTTTCACTATCGTCCAGTAATTTGATTAACTCGATGACTGTTTTGCGCGGCAAAATGACTTCGGTTTTATCGTAATTTTTATTCAAGGTAGTTGATGTAAAACTTAAACGATGGCCATCGGTGCCGACGATATTCAATTTATTTTCGTTCACTTCCAATAACAAGCCATTCAGATAATAGCGAATATCTTGTTGCGCCATGGCAAACTCAACTTGTTTAAGTAGTTTTTTTAGTGCAATTTGGCTGATTTGAATACTGGTATTGCTATCTGCTACTTTAGTCATCACTGGGTAATCGGCAGCTGGTAAAGTTTGTAAGTTAAAGCGACTTTTACCTGCTTTTACTGTAATGCGACTATCGGTACTGGCCATGTCTATATCCACTGCCTCTGGCAATGAACGGCAAATATCGAGTAATTTTTTAGCAGAAATCGTCGTAGATAATTCACCACTAAACTTACTTTCAATATTTAAAGAAATTTGCATCTCTAAATCAGTCGCAGTAAGTTGGATATTATTATTTTTAGCTTCTAATAATAAGTTAGAAAGTATTGGTAATGTATGACGCCTTTCAACAATACTGCTTACATTGGTAAGTGGCTTTAATAAAATTTCTCGATTTATTTTAATTTGCATAATGAAGTTTCCAAAAATACTTAATGTATGTTTTATGTAATTTAATATCCGTATTTACTTAATTGCTTAATTAGTTGTTTAATATATATTTAAAAATAATAGTAATAATAATATGCTATTTTTCTGTTGATACTCACAAATAACTGATTTAAATCATTAATTTATACTCATTTTAAAGCTGTTATAACACTTGTTTTATTCTGCGGGTAAATTGTGCATAAAAATTGCTAAATTTAAAAATTGTGTTTAATCCAATTTTTATCCACAACTTAATATTCTTTTAATCACAGATCCAATGCTTTATTTTAATCTCTAATTACTTGTGTTAAAAAACCAATATCACGTGCAATCGCCTGATCATTTAGCCGTAATTGTTCTATCTCTTCACAGGCATGCATGACGGTTGTGTGATGCCTACTTCCAAAAGCTTCACCTATTTCTGGAAAGCTATGGTTAGTAAATTCACGCGCTAAACTCATCGCGATTTGTCTAGGCCTAGCATAATTACGCGAACGTTTTTTGCTATGCATTTCGCTCACTTTTATTTTGTAATAATCCGCCACAGTTTTTTGTATATTTTCAATCGTAATCTGGCGACCACGTACTGCAATTAAATCACGCAGCGCTTCTTTTGCAAGCTGAATATCAATATTATGGCCAGTAAAATTAGCCATCGCTACAATGCGATTCAAAGCACCCTCTAACTCACGTACGCTAGAGCGAATTTGTTTAGCAACAAAAAATGCGACATCTTCATGTAAATTAATTTTAGATTCTTCAGCCTTTTTAAGTAAGATTGCGACACGCATTTCTAGTTCCGGCGGTTCAACCGCTACCGTTAAACCCCAGCTAAATCGAGTACGCAAACGTTCATCAACATCAATAATTTCTTTAGGGTAGGTATCGCAAGTAATGACAATTTGTTTTTTTTCTTCTATCAATGTATTAAATGCATAGAAAAACTCTTCTTGGGTGCGTGTTTTCTTTGCAAAAAATTGAATATCATCAATGAGCAATAAATCTAATGAATGATATTGACGTTTAAAGTCATCAAATGCTTTGTTTTCATAAGCTTTTACTACATCAGAAACATAACGTTCAGCATGCAGATAACGAATGTTCGCATCTGGATTTTGTTGTTTTAAACGATTACCAATTGCTTGTAATAAATGCGTTTTACCCAAACCAACACCGCCATAGATAAATAGCGGGTTATAAGCTTGTCCAGAGTTTTCAGCAACTTGTATAGCGGCGGCACGCGCCAACTGATTAGCACGCCCAGTCACATAATTATCGAAATTGAAGTTAGGATTTAACCCAGACAATTGCTTATTAATACGGCGATTTAAAGGTGTTTGTGCGTTTACCGATTTTTCTACATCTGGTTTATTATTCTCCACTATATGCGAACTTATATTTTTAGTTTGCTTGTTGTTAGAAGGTTTTTTCTCTGTGCTATTTTTATTAACTGTTTTATTAATTGATAATTCAATTAGAGTATTTTTTGGGAGTAATTCAGCCGCAATCGTTTCAATTTTTGCTAAAAATCTTTCTTTAACCCACTGCTGTACAAACTTATTTGGCGCAAGCAAACGTATGGCATTATCCCCTATCTCCGTTTCTAGAGGCTTAATCCATGTATTAAATTGTTGCGCAGATAGCTCTTCTTCAAAGCGACTAAGGCAAATGGGCCAAAAATCTTCCATCGAATGGCGTAACCCTTTTATTATTTTGGTTAAATTTATGATTTTATTAGAGATTGTGACTAATAAAATTTAGTTAATTATTTATTATTAATCGTACCATTTTAACGGGTTTATTCAGACTTATCCACAGGCAAAGCCATATTTATTTTAGTATTTATTTAAGTAAATATCCATTGACAGAATAGTGGTTTATCGGGTTTAATGTCGGGCTTTGTAGCATTTTCTAGCTGGAGAATTAAATGAAACGTACTTACCAACCTTCTAAAACACGCCGCGCACGTACGCATGGCTTTTTAGTCCGCATGAAAACTAAAGGTGGCCGCGCAGTGATTGCTGCACGCCGCGCTAAAGGCCGTACACGTTTAGGTCTGTAAACTTAAAAGAGTATAAATTGGCAACGTTTAGATTTACTAAACAAGCCAAAATTGTTAAAACGGATGATTTTTCATCCGTTTTTAATTTGCGCAAACGTATCGCAAACAAGCATTTGGTGATGCGTTATCGTGTAAATGATAAAAATATTGCACGACTTGGTTTGATTGTGAGTAAAAAAACCGCTAAATTAGCGGTGCAACGTAATTATATGCGCCGTATAATGCGTGAGCTTTTTAGATTGAATCAACATAATTTACCAGCTATGGATTTAGTCATTCAAATACAAAAAACTTTTGGAAGAACTGAGTTTTTAGAAATTAAAAAAGAGTTTGAATATTTGATGCAAAAAATTGAATCGAAAGCCATCGAATCTAAAAACAATGCAGTATCAACATCAAATCATGAGGTATAAGCTTAGATATATGACCCGATTGATGATTGCATTTATTAAGGCATACCAAATTATTTTAAGCCCTTTTTTTGGTCAGCAATGTCGGTTTACACCAACGTGCTCACACTATGCGATTGAAAGCATACAATTGCATGGTGCATTAAAAGGAATTTTATTAACTATAAAACGCATATCACGTTGTCATCCTTGGCATGTTGGTGGGCACGACCCAGTTCCAAAATAGTGAAATCCAAATAATTACGATATAAAAGCAAAGCAATAAATTATATAACCTATTGATGATAAAGAGTTTATGGACACACGCCGTTTAATTTTATTTGTTATTTTTTCATTCTCAATCATGATGTTATGGGACGCTTGGCAGCAAAAAAATGCACCTATCACGCCTATCCAACAAGATGTACAAACTTCAAGTGCAGTAACCAGCACTACAGAAAACGGCGTGAGTGCAACAACGGCAAATAATATTGCTGATAATGGCGCTTTTAAATTAGAAAATGGTCAGCGTATTAAAGTGACAACCGATTTATTTCAAGCTGAGATTGATACGGTTGGCGGTGATTTACGTCGTTTAGTTCTTAACAAACATGGTGCAGCAGAAGCAAAAGATGGTAGTTTTGTGCTGATGGACGATGCTGCAAAGCCCATGCTATATATCGCACAAACTGGTTTGCTTGGTACTGATTTGCCAAATCATAAATCTATTTTTACCAGTAGCGCTGTAAGCTATAGTTTAGCCGAAGGCGCTACAAGCCAAGAAGTACGCCTTAGCTGGACAGGTAATAATGGTATCAATGTAGATAAAGTTTATACGTTTAAACGTGGTAGTTATGTGATAGATGTAAGTTATCAAATTAATAATGGTAGTGCGTCAGCTATTTCGCCTTCTGCCTATTATCAAATAGTGCATGACAGCGAATCGAATCAAGGCTCCATGATGATGCCGACTTTTACAGGTGGTGCGTATTACACAGAGGCGGATAAATTTAAAAAGATTAATTTCGCAGACATGGCTAAAGAGCCGCTTTCTAAAACGACCAAAGATGGTTGGGCGGGCGTTATACAACATTACTTTGCGAGTGCTTGGATTCCTACCCAAGGTGTAGAGCGTGAATTTTATACTAAACAATTAACAGATAATTTATATGCGATTGGCGTGTTAACGCCAGGAACAAGTATTGGTGCGAGTGCTAAGGCCGAGCTAAAAGCATCTATATTTGCAGGGCCACAAACAGAGAAAGATTTAATTGCTGCTGCACCAGGCTTAGAGTTTGCAGTTGATTATGGTTGGTTAACAATTGTTGCCAAACCTTTATTCTGGGTGCTATCTAAAATTAATGCATTAGTACATAACTGGGGCGTTGCGATTATTTTACTCACGGTGTTAATTAAAGCGGCGTTTTACCCCTTGTCTGCCAAAAGCTACAAATCGATGGCTCAAATGCGAGAGTTAGCGCCGCGTTTGCAAAGCATGAAAGAAAAGTTTGGTGACGACAAACAAAAAATGCAACAAGCCATGATGGAGCTTTACCGCACCGAAAAAATAAACCCGATGAGTGGTTGTTTACCAATTTTGATTCAAATCCCAGTTTTTATTGCGCTTTATTGGATGATATTGGGCTCGGTTGAGTTGCGTCACGCACCGTTTTTTGGTTGGATACAAGACTTGTCCGCGATAGACCCATACTACGTGTTGCCATTATTAATGGGTGCAACGATGATTATTCAAACTTATTTAAATCCAGCGCCGACAGATCCTATTCAGGCCAAAGTGATGAAAATCATGCCTGTTGTGTTTAGTGTGTTTTTCTTCTTCTTTCCTGCTGGTTTAGTGTTGTATTGGCTGGTGAATAATGTGCTATCTATTTTGCAGCAGTGGTACGTGAATAAAATCATTCATGCAGAATCCCTTGCCAAAAAAGGTAATGCAAAAAAATAAGTCAGATACGATAGTTGCCATTGCCACAGCGAGTGGTGCTGGCGGTATTGGGGTTGTAAGAGTTTCTGGTGACTTATGCGCACAAATTGCATCTCAAGTGTTAGGTCACTGCCCTGCCCCACGCTACGCTGCTTACCTACCTTTTTACGATTCCAATCAAATTTTAATTGATCGCGGCATTGCGATTTATTATCAAAACCCTCACTCATATACTGGTGAAAATGTATTAGAGCTACAAGCACATGGCGGCACTGCCTTAATGCAAATTTTGTTAGGTCGCTGTATTGAGTTGGGCGCACGTCAGGCTGAGCCAGGCGAATTTACACGACGTGCTTACTTAAATGACAAAATTGATTTAGCACAGGCAGAGGCAGTTGCTGATGTAATAAATGCATCAACCGTCGAAGCAGCACGTAGCGCCATGCGTTCTTTATCAGGAGAATTTTCAAATAGTATTAATCAGGTTTTGGCCAAGCTGATTAATTTACGGATGTATGTGGAAGCTTGCTTAGATTTTCCAGAAGAAGAAATAGATTTTATTACTCAAGGTAAAGTCGCCGAAAAACTTGTATCAATAAAAACAGAACTAGATTTAGTTGCTATAAAAGCCAAGCAAGGTAGTTTATTGCGCGAAGGTATGCACATTGTGTTGGTAGGCCAACCCAATGTGGGAAAATCCAGCTTGATGAACCAACTAAGCGGCGAAGAAGTGGCGATAGTGACGCCAATTGCTGGCACTACACGAGACACTATAAAAAATAATATACAAATCAATGGGTTGCCTTTAAATATTATTGATACAGCAGGTTTGCGTGAGACAAATGACGAGGTTGAAAAGATTGGAATTGCTCGAACATATCGAGCTCTAGAAAACGCGCAGGTCGCAATATTATTGATTGATGCAGCTCATAGTATTGGCGACGATGAAAAATCGGTTTTAACGCACTTATCGCAAGAAATCACCAAAATTTGGGTGCATAATAAAATTGATACCACCTCAGAAACAGCAAAAATGGTACAAAATGCGGGAGAAGCACATATTTACCTTTCAGCTAAAACAGGTGAAGGTGTCGAGCTACTAAAACAGCATTTACTGAACATTGCGGGCTATCAGCAAAATGCTGAAGGTGTTTTTATGGCGCGGGCGCGACATTTAGAAGCCTTAAAAGACGTTGATAAACATTTGTCAGAAGCTCAAAATAATATGAACTCTCCAGAATTAATCGCGGAAGAATTACGTTTGGCGCAGGAGGCATTGAGCTCAATTACTGGAGAATTTACGCCAGATGATTTGCTGGGTGAGATTTTTAGTAAGTTTTGTATAGGTAAATAAACTATATGGTTAAATAAAAAGGCGCATTAATCCAGATGCGCCTTTTTATTGAATGATTAAAGTTTAAGTTAAATCTACAATGTCCGCATCTGGCGCATTTTTCATTACAGATTCAATGCCGTTATCGCGACCAGCTTCAGATTCATATTGTTGGCTTTGACCAATTACTTGATGGTTGCCTGCCTTGATAACGAAGTAAGGTTTGCTAGATTTTGACACTAAGCGCTCAAATTGATCTGCATTACCTGCATTTTTTTTGATAGACTCAATGCCGTTCATTGCGCTGGCTTTGCTTTCGTACATTTCTGATTGCAAAATAATTTGGCCGTTACCAGCTAATAGATTAAAGTGTGTTTGACCGCTTTTTGCTGTTTTTACTTCAAATTTACCCGCCATGTTGTTCTCCTCATTTTTTGTTCGGTGAAAGCGTCATTAGTCGCTACCTCTACTATAGGCGTGTCAATGTATGGCCGTCAATAGTTTGTAATTTTAAAATTTCATAATGCATGTTTCACGTGAAACATTAGTTTAAATTTCAGTTTTCAATGACTTAAGCGTTGGATTGCGTTAAACTTTCACCTCATTTGTTATTTAAGTATTCTAATTAAAATTTGATTAATGCCATGATTTTCCCTGATATTTTTGATGTAATTGTAGTAGGTGGTGGTCATGCGGGCACGGAGGCAGCGCTTGCATCTGCGCGCATGGGTCAAAAAACCTTGCTACTTACGCATAATATTGAAACTTTAGGCCAAATGTCGTGCAATCCAAGTATTGGCGGCATAGGCAAAGGGCATTTGGTCAAAGAAGTGGATGCCTTGGGCGGCGCAATGGCCGCAGCCACTGACGAAGGCGGCATACAGTTCCGCATATTAAATTCTAGCAAGGGCCCTGCTGTGCGCGCCACACGTGCGCAGGCGGATCGTATTTTATACAAAGCTGCCATCAGAAAAAGACTAGAAAATCAGCCAAGCTTATGGCTGTTTCAACAAGCAGTAGACGATATCATTTTAGAAGGCGATAAAGTTGTTGGCGTGGTCACCCAAATTGGACTGCGTTTTCAATCCAAAAGTGTGGTGTTAACAGCAGGCACTTTTTTGGGCGGCTTGATTCACGTGGGTTTGCAAAATTACAGTGCTGGCCGCGCTGGCGACCCCCCTGCTATCTCATTGGCAGCGCGTTTACGTGAAATTGGCTTGCCTGCAGGTCGCTTGAAAACAGGTACGCCACCACGCATTGATGGTCGTACTATTGATTATTCTGTAATGTTGGAGCAGCCAGGCGATAACCCTGTGCCAGTATTTTCATTTTTGGGAAATGTGGCACAGCACCCAGCGCAAGTGCCCTGTTGGATTACGCATACCAACGAGCGCACACATGACATTATTCGCTCGGGTTTAGACCGCTCACCTATGTACACGGGTGTGATTGAAGGCGTGGGTCCGCGCTATTGCCCGAGTGTGGAAGATAAGATTCATCGCTTTGCAGATAAAGAATCGCATCAGCTATTTTTAGAGCCGGAAGGTTTAAATACCAATGAGATTTACCCGAATGGTATTTCTACCAGCTTGCCGTTTGACATACAGTTAGCCTTGGTGCGCTCCATTAAGGGTCTAGAAAATGCGCATATTTTGCGCCCAGGCTATGCAATTGAATATGATTATTACGACCCGCGTGGCTTAAAAAGCTCGCTGGAAACTAAAGCGGTAAAAGGTTTGTTCTTTGCGGGACAAATCAACGGCACCACGGGCTACGAAGAAGCTGCCGCACAGGGTTTGTTGGCAGGCGCCAATGCAGCGCTTTACGCGCAAGAAAAGTCACAGTGGTGCCCAGCACGTGATGAAGCTTATTTAGGCGTGTTGGTAGATGATTTGATTACCACGGGCGTAACAGAACCGTATCGCATGTTTACTAGTCGTGCTGAATATCGCCTCCAATTGCGCGAAGATAATGCCGATATGCGCCTAACGGAGATGGGCCGTAAGCTGGGTTTGGTGGACGATGTGCGTTGGGCAGCGTTTGAGCGTAAGCAAGAAGCTGTTATGCGAGAGCAGGCGCGCTTAAAGCGTACCTTTGTGCAGCCTGTTGTAGATAATGTTTCACGTGAAACACAAGAAAAAGTGCTTGGAAAGCCGCTAGATCATGAGTACAGCTTGTTTGAGTTGTTGCGTCGTCCAGAAGTAAGCTATGAAGATATGTTAAGCATGGGCGAAGCGGGTTTGGGAGAGCCAGATCCTGCGGTGCGTGAGCAGGTGGAAATCGCTGCTAAATATCAAGGGTATATTGACCGTCAAAAAGAAGAAATTGCCAAGCAAAAAGGCAGTGAGAATATTAAGTTAAGTGAAGCGATTGATTACAACGATGTACACGGTTTAAGTATAGAAGCTAGGCAGAAATTAATAGCCTACAAACCAGAAACTATTGGTCAGGCTGGCCGTATTTCTGGTATTACACCAGCAACCATTTCGTTGTTATTGGTTTACTTAAAGCGTAAAAATAAAAAGCAGGCACAGCAGCCTAATATAGAAGCGGCATGACCCGAAGATGACGCAAGCAGCTTTACTGGCTTCTGGCGTTGCTCAGATGGGTTTGCAGGTGTCTGTGGACGCGCAACAAAAGTTATTAGCTTATATGCAATTGCTGCAAAAGTGGAGCAAGGTGTATAACCTAACTGCGGTGCGTGACCCACAAGAAATGATCATCTTGCATTTGCTAGATAGTTTAAGTGTGTTGCCTTACATTAAAGCTAGAAATTTGTTGGATGTGGGAAGTGGCGGTGGCTTGCCAGGTATTGTTTTGGCAATCTGTAAACCAGAATTGCAAGTGACAACAATAGATACGGTGCAGAAAAAAGTTATTTTCATGCGGCAAGTAAAAGGTGAGTTAGGCTTACAAAATTTAGAAGTAGTACATGCGCGGGTAGAAAATTATCGGCCTGCAGAAAAGTATGAAGTAATTATTTCACGTGCCTTTTCAGAGCTGGCGCTGTTTCTTAAATTAACAAAACATTTGCTGGCAGAAAATGGTGTTTGGTTGGCGATGAAAGGCCAGGTTCCGCATGCAGAGCTGGAAAGTATGAGCGTAAAATATAATAAAATTATTCCGCTGAAAGTGGCAGGTTTGAATGCTGAGCGGCATTTGGTGGTTTTAGAGAGTTAATAATGAAAATACTAGCAAAATGAAAATATTGGCAATTACTAATCAAAAAGGCGGCGTGGGAAAAACCACCACTTGTGTGAACTTGGCGGCAAGCTTAGCAGCGAACTATAAAAAAGTATTATTGATAGATTTAGATCCGCAAGGTAACGCAACGACAGGTAGCGGAGTTGATAAGTCAAATTTAAAATACAGTATTTACCATGTCTTGATTGGTAAAAAATCACTTGAAGAAGTCATTGTTAGTTGTGAAAAAGGTGGCTATCACATTGCGCCTTCCAATCGTGAGTTGGCTGGCGCAGAAGTTGAGCTGGTGAACGAGTTGGCTCGCGAGACACGGTTAAAACAGGCGCTTGCTAGTTTGGGTCAAGTCTACGATTACATTTTATTGGATTGTCCGCCTGCGCTAAATTTGGTTACGGTGAATGCTTTGACGGCAGCTAATACCGTAATGATACCAATGCAGTGTGAATACTATGCACTGGAAGGACTTTCAGATTTGGTGAATACTATAAAAAAAGTGCGTGCGAATCTAAACGCCACGCTAGAAATTGAAGGCCTGTTACGCACGATGTTTGATAATCGTAATATGCTTGCACAGCAAGTATCAGCACAGTTGGTTAGTCATTTTGGTGACAAGGTATATAACTCTGTCATCCCGCGTAACATTCGTTTGGCCGAAGCGCCAAGTTACGGCTTGCCAGTGCTCATTTACGATAAAACATCAAGGGGTGCGCAAGCGTATTTGGAGCTGGCTAAAGAAATAATACTTAAAAATCAACAAGTTAAGGATAAAAAGCATGGTTAAACCAATGGGCTTGGGTCGTGGCTTAGATGCGTTGTTAGCCAATGACACCGAAATGGCGAGCGGCGAAACTGATACTCAGCGCATGTTAAATGTATCGCAATTGCAGCCAGGTAAATATCAGCCGCGAAGTTACATGGATGATGCGGCTTTACAAACGTTGGCAGATTCTATAAAGACGCAAGGCATTATGCAGCCAATTTTGGTGAGAGAAATTTCGCCAGATAAATTTGAGATTATCGCAGGGGAACGTCGCTGGCGTGCCAGTCAAATTGCCGGCATAGATACCGTGCCAGTGTTGGTGCGCGAAATAGCTGATGAATCTGCTCTGGCCATGGCCTTGATAGAAAATATCCAGCGTGAAAATTTAAATCCGCTGGAAGAGGCACAAGGCATTAAACGCTTGATAGATGAATTTGCCATGACACACGAAAAAGCGGCAGAAGCGGTTGGACGTTCGCGCGTGGCAGTTTCGAATATTCTTCGTTTATTAAGCTTAAGTGCGCCAGTACAGGATATGTTGATGCATGGCAAATTAGACATGGGACATGCGCGTGCATTGATAGGATTAGACGCAGCGCAACAAGTTTTGTTGGGGAATAAAATTGTACAACAAAGTTTATCTGTGCGCGAAGTGGAAAATCTTGTTAAAAAATTGGGGGATGAAGAAAAATCAAAAACAAATAAAACTACTATTAATCGGGACATCTTAGCGTTACAGAATACATTAAGTGAAAAGCTGGGAGCGGTGGTAAGTATATCTGCCAAGGCGAATGGGGCTGGTACGCTTAAAGTTAATTACAGTAATTTAGATCAGTTGGACGATATCATTAAGAAAATTACGCGCTAATAATAAAAAACCTTAAGCTAAGTACTTATTAAGCTTGACTAAAATCGCGTAATAATTCAGAATCGCGGACTTTGCTAATAAGCTAATTTTTAAAGTGGTTTACGGCTTTAGAAATGGGATGGTTATGAAAAATACAACATCAGTAGCGGTTTTTAGCAAAATGTTGCGTTTGCAGTTGATTGTAACTGCAGTAATTACAATAGGTGCGTTAGCGCTTTTTGGTCTAAATGCAGGTATTTCAGGTTTTATTGGTGGGTTTTCGGTGATATTTGCCGCGTTTTTTGCAACTAAAATTGCAAATCGTGAAGTTAAAACGCCATCAGCTGCACTGTTTAATTTGCTAAAGGCAGAGGCCATAAAGATTTTAATCATTATTGTGGTGTTATTTTTTGCATTTAAGTTTTATAAACAACTTGTACCACCTGCGCTATTAGCAGGTGTGGCCGCAGCGGCACTTATTTCAGGAGCTGCAATGGGCAGGTTAAGCAAAGCAGATATAAAAATATAATAAACTTTAAAATTTTCGTGAAAACGAATTAATAAACAAACATTAAATTTACTGGGCATTTTATTGATATGGCAACAGAACACGCAGAAAAAGCATTAACGCCAACTGAGTATATTCAGCATCATTTAAGCTTTAACGCACAAGGTGTTAATGGCAATGCTGACCTTCAAGGTTTTTGGACGCTTCATGTAGATACTTTTGTCACATCGGTTGTGCTCGGTTTAGTAGTAATGCTTTTAATCTGGTTGGTAGCACGTAAAGCACAAGCTGGCGTGCCAAGCAAATCACAAGCGTTTGTAGAGCTGGTGTTTGGTTTTATTGATGATCAAGTAAAAAATATTTTCCACGGTAACCGTCATGCTTTTATTGCCCCTGCTGCGCTAACGGTATTTATGTGGGTTTTAGTAATGAATGCAATGGACTTTTTACCAGTCGATTGGGTGGCAGGCGCGGCAAGCCTCATCGGCGGGCCACACACAAACTGGCGTCCTGTGCCAACTTCTGATGTAAACACCACATTTGCTTTAGCTTTATCGGTATGGATCTTAATGATTTTCTTTGCAATCAAAGTTAAAGGCTTGGGTGGGTGGATACACGAAATATTTTGTTCACCATTTGGGTCACCAAGTTTTAAAGTACCTAAAAGTATAGGTGGCGTAATCGGTTTATTAGCCAGTCCTTTATTATTCTTAGCCAACTTTGCTTTCAACATGATTGAATATATTTCAAAGCCACTGTCACACTCACTTCGTTTGTTTGGCAATATGTATGCGGGCGAAGTTATTTTTATGTTAATTGGTATGTTGGCTGCGAGTAGTATTGTGGGCGCTGCGGCTGGTGCAATTATGGGCGCAGGCTGGGCGATATTTCACATTTTAATTGTCGCGTTACAAGCGTTTATTTTTATGATGATGACCGTCGTTTATTTATCAATGGCGCATGAAAGCCACTAAGGCATATTAAAAGTAATAAGTTTTATTTTGTAGTAGTTTGTTGTTTTAATTAATGAGTTGTAATTTTCACTTGAGAGGGTAACAAAATGGAAGCAATAGCAATGGTTCAGTCTTACACCGCAATCGGTCTAGGTCTTATGGTTGGTTTAGGTGCATTGGGTGCATGTATTGGTATCGGCATTATGTGTTCTAGCTTTTTAGAAGGCGCAGCACGTCAACCAGAAATGATTCCAGAATTACAAGGTAAAGTATTCTTACTGTTGGGTCTTATCGATGCTTCATTCATTATTGCTGTTGGTATCGTGATGATGTTTGCATTTGCAAACCCATTGTTGGGTGTATTACAAGTAGCAGGCTAATATTTTATTTATTAGGCGGTAACTATTTACCGCGCATTTAAAAGCCAATATCTGGAAAAAACATGAACATTAACTTAACATTAGTTGCACAAGCAATTGCCTTTGCAATTCTAATTTGGTTTACAGTCAAATACGTATGGCCACCTTTGTTAAACGCAATTGAAACACGTCAAAAAGAAATTGCTGATGGTTTAGCGGCAGCACACGAAGGTAAAAGTGCACTAGAAGTAGCTGCTAAAAAATCAGAAGTGACTTTAAATGAGGCTAAGCAAAAAGCGTCTGAGATTGTGGGTCTAGCAGAAAAACGCGCGACACAAATCATTGAAGAAGCTAAAGGTAATGCTAAAGCTGAAGGTGAGCGCATTATTACTGGCGCTAAAGCTGAAATTGATCAAGAAGTAAACCGTGCAAAAGAAGGTTTACGCGCGCAAGTGTCTGTATTGGCGATTGCTGGGGCAGAGAAAATCTTGCGTAAAGAGATTGATGGCAAAACACATTCTGACATGTTAGCTAAACTAGCGGCGGAGCTATAAACGATGGCTGAAATATCAACCATCGCAAGGCCTTACGCTGTCGCTGCTTTTAAGCTTGGTAAAGAGACAAAATCACTCGCTAAGTGGTCTGAGATGTTAAGTCTCGCATCTGCTGTGGCGAGTGATGCTCAGATGCAAGCTTATATTGCTGATCCAAAAGTGTTGGGTAGTAATTTGCAAGACGCTTTTTTAAAAGTGTGTGGCAAAAAGCTAAATGAACAAGGTCAAAACTTAATTAAAGTATTAATTGAGTATGGACGCATGTCAGTATTGCCTGCAATTAGTAGCGCATTTGAAGAATTAAAAGCGCAAGATGAAGGTGTTTTAGATGCGCAAATTATTTCTGCAGCAAAAATTAGTGCTGCAGAAACTAAAGATTTAGTGAAGCGCTTAGAAGCTAAGTTTGGAAAAAAAGTAGAAGCCACAGTTTCGGTTGATTCTGAAATTATTGGTGGTATTAAAATTATTGTTGGCGATACCGTGATAGACGCGTCCGTCAAAGGTCAGTTACAAAATTTAGCCTACACGCTTACTGCGTAAGGCAGATTAATTAAGGGCTAATGATTAGCCCAAAGAGAAAATTTAGGAGCCACAATGCAGTTATCTACATCAGAAATCAGTGAACTAATTAAAAGCAGATTAGAGAATTTTTCGACTAGTGCAGAAGCACGTACGCAAGGAACGGTAATTTCTGTGACGGACGGTATCGTGCGTATTCATGGCCTTTCAAATGTAATGGCTGGCGAGATGATCGAGTTTCCAGGCAATACGTTTGGCTTAGCCTTGAACCTCGAGCGTGATTCAGTGGGTGCTGTGGTACTAGGTGATTACGAGCACATTACAGAAGGCGACGTGGTGAAATGTACAGGTCGTATTTTGGAAGTGCCAGTAGGCCCAGAATTAATCGGCCGCGTGGTAAACGCACTAGGTCAGCCAATTGACGGCAAAGGCCCAGTCAAAACTAAAATGACTGACAAAATTGAAAAAGTTGCGCCAGGTGTGATTGCGCGTAAATCAGTTTCACAACCCGTGCAAACAGGCTTGAAATCTGTTGACTCAATGGTACCAGTGGGCCGTGGTCAACGCGAATTGATTATTGGTGACCGCCAAACAGGTAAAACAGCGGTGGCGATTGATGCAATTATTAACCAAAAAGGTCAAAACATGACCTGCGTGTATGTAGCGATTGGTCAAAAAGCGTCAACCATTGCTAACGTGGTACGTAAATTAGAAGAAAATGGTGCGATGGCTTATACCATCGTAGTTGCAGCCGCGGCTTCTGACTCAGCTGCATTACAATTCTTAGCGCCATACGCTGGTTGTACCATGGGCGAATACTTCCGTGACCGCGGTGAAGACGCATTGATTGTATACGACGATTTGACTAAGCAAGCGATTGCTTACCGTCAAATTTCATTGCTATTACGCCGTCCACCAGGCCGTGAAGCGTATCCAGGTGACGTGTTCTATATCCACTCACGTTTGTTAGAGCGTGCAGCGCGCGTGAATGAAGACTATGTAGAAAAATTCACAGGTGGCAAAGTTAAAGGTAAAACAGGTTCACTCACAGCGTTGCCAGTGATTGAAACAGCTGCTGGTGACGTTTCAGCATTCGTTCCAACTAACGTAATTTCTATTACCGATGGTCAGATTTTCTTGGAAACTGACTTGTTCAACGCTGGTATTCGTCCTGCGATTAACGCGGGTATTTCAGTATCTCGCGTGGGTGGTGCAGCGCAAACTAAAGTCATCAAAAAATTAGGTGGTGGCGTACGTTTAGCGTTAGCGCAATACCGCGAATTAGCTGCGTTCGCTCAGTTCGCTTCTGATTTGGATGAAGCAACACGTAAACAATTAGACCGC
The DNA here is from genome assembly GCA_031399315.1 of Methylophilaceae bacterium. Taxonomy (GTDB): domain Bacteria; phylum Pseudomonadota; class Gammaproteobacteria; order Burkholderiales; family Methylophilaceae; genus Methylotenera_A. Next base: position 15,743 of record JANNOS010000055.1, read on the forward strand.
GGTCGCATGTTTACTGAGTTGATGAAACAAGCGCAGTACGCTCCACTAAGTGTTTCAAAAATGGCGATTAGCTTGTTGGCAGCGAACAAAGGTTACTTTGATGATGTACCAACCAATAAAGTATTAGCTTTTGAAAGCGCATTACACGGCTTCATGGGTTCTAAATACGCAAAATTGATGGATGGCATTGAGTCTAGCAAAGACTTGAGCGGCGATAACGAAAAAGCGGTTGAAGCGGCAATTCAAGACTTTAAAGCTACAAACGCATATTAATCTCTCACTATTAGGATT
>JANNOS010000066.1:0-1656 GCA_031399315.1 Methylophilaceae bacterium
GTTGGCACGGGTATTGATACTTACAGCATGCACCAACCACTGGGCGTAGTTGCTGGCATCACACCATTCAACTTCCCAGTCATGGTGCCACTGTGGATGATTCCGATGGCACTGGCAACAGGCAATACCTTTGTATTAAAGCCCTCAGAAAAAACACCCAGCGCAAGTTTAATGTTGGCCGACTTACTGGCACAAGCTGGCTTACCTGCGGGTGTGTTTAACTTGGTGAATGGTGATAAAGAAGCAGTGGATGTGTTGCTATCTGACAAGCGGGTGCAAGCCATCAGCTTTGTTGGCTCTACGCCGATTGCAGAATACATTTACAGCACAGGCACTAAAAATGGCAAACGTATACAAGCGCTGGGCGGTGCAAAAAATCACCTCGTTGTAATGCCGGATGCAGATTTAGACCAAGTAGCAGACGCCTTAATTGGCGCAGGTTACGGCTCGGCGGGTGAGCGTTGTATGGCTATTTCTGTCGCAGTGGCAGTGGGCGATGTAGCCGACAAATTAGTCGGAAAACTACAAGAAAAAGTAAAAACTATCACCATAGACCAAGGCTTAAATGAGAAAGCCGACATGGGTCCGCTGGTAACACCACTGCACTTTGATAAAGTGAAAAGCTATGTGGATTTAGGCGTAAGCGAGGGTGCGAAACTAGTGATTGATGGCCGTGGTTATAGTCATGCGGGGTACGAAAAAGGTTTCTTTTTAGCGCCGTGTTTGTTCGACAACGTAACGAAAGACATGCGTATTTATAAAGAAGAAATTTTTGGCCCAGTGTTAGCCATTGTGCGTGCAGCCAACTTTGAAGAAGCCCTAAATCTAGTGAACGATCATGAATTCGGTAATGGCACCGCAATATTTACCCGCGATGGCGAAGCAGCGCGTGAGTTTACTAGCCGCGTACAAGTGGGCATGGTGGGCGTAAACGTCGCAATCCCTGTACCAATTGCCTTCCACAGCTTTGGTGGCTGGAAACGCTCTCTGTTTGGTGATCATCACATTTATGGCATGGAGGGTGTCCGTTTTTACACGCGCTTAAAAACTACCACTTCGCGCTGGTTACCATCAAATAAGGACAGTAGCCTCAAAAACATGGGTTCAGAATTTGTCATGCCAACGATGAAATAAGACAACGAAATAAATAGTGCAGGCGCACTCGCCTGCACTAATATCTACTTTGTTAAAGAGGCAATCTAATTCGATATTTAACTGCAAATAGTCGAAGCATGACAGTTGCTAACGCACCAATCAGCATGGCAGCTAGCGTATTTAGCCCAAATTGTAAGCTAACTAAAAACACAAAACTACCTACAAACGCACAAGTAGCATACAGCTCGTTACGGTGAAACACTTTGGGTATCTCATTGCACACAATATCGCGCAGCACGCCACCAAACACCGCCGTTGCTACACCAAGCAATAAACTAATGTAAAAATCACAACCCGCTTGATGCGCAACGCTGGCACCAGCTGTACTAAACAAACCCAAACCAAGCGTATCTAAGACTTCAAACGCATTATTGACTTGTTTATTTTCATAAAATGTTGCGCCAAGCAAAGATGAAGCAAACGCAAAACCGAGCAGCATAAGTGCATAATTAGAATGCATAACCCAGTATAAGGGATAGTTGCCGATTAATAAGTCACGTA
>JANNOS010000166.1:0-50564 GCA_031399315.1 Methylophilaceae bacterium
GCCAGCAAAATGCCAATCACATCGTTTTTGTCGTCTTCGATGACAGGGAAGCGCGAGTGTGCGGTTTCAATTACATGTGGGATAAACGTTTCAGGCGCGTAATTAATATCAATGACATCCATTTGTGAGCGTGGAATCATAATGTCGCGCACTTGCATCTCGCTCACTTGTAGCACGCCTTCTATCATGGCGAGCGAGTCTGCATCCATCAGGTGATTTTCATATGCGCCGTGCAACAACTCAACAAGTTGCTCTCGGTCTTCTGGCTCACGCAGTAAAAAATTGCTTAAGCGCTCTAATAAACTTACTTTGTTACTTGCTTTGTTATTAAACTTTTCTGGGTCGGAGGCCATTTAGTTGGCGCCCTCTGTGATGAGATAGGGGTTAGCATACCCTAATTTTTGTAGGGTTGTCACCTCAATAGACTCCATTAATGCCGCTTGTTCTTCAGTTTCATGGTCATATCCATGTAAATGCAACACACCATGCACGGTTAGGTGGGCATAATGTGCTTCTAGCGGCTTATTTTGTGCATGCGCTTCAGCCTCGACTACAGGTACGCAGATAATAATATCGCCCATTAAATGCGGGACTTCACTGATTGGAAACGTCAGAACATTGGTCGCGTAATCTTTGCCACGATAAGTGCTATTTAACATGCGCCCTTCATCTGCATCTACCACACGGATGGTGACTTCTGTGTCTACACGTAGCGCAGCCTTTGCCCAACTTCTAAATTGTGCCTTCGTAGGTATGTAACTAGCCTTGCTGGCAATTTGTAAATTTAATTGAAATTTAGGCATAGTTTGTGATGAGTATTGATTGATTCGATTATATAATCAATTGACTTTGTTCGGCGTATTTACACCTACTAACAAAAAGGGAAAAACGATGACTACAGAATCTAACCTAGAAAAAGCTACAAAAAAAGTTGTTGAAGTTTTTAATGGATTTGCAAAAAACCAAAAGCAAGAATTCCTTAAAGCCGTTCAAAAGGCACTTCAAGATGATAAGGCATTTCAAGATAATAAAGAAAATAAGATAGAAAAATCTTTGGCTGATAAATTAAAGCTAATAATTGATAAATTATGGCTATTAATTTTTGTGATGACTTTTTCAGCATTAATTTTCTCAGTACTTATCTATGCTAATGATGAATACCGAGAATTAAAACCAAGTGACCTATTTCAACTTATTGGCTTTGTATTTGCCTTGTCATCTTACTTGGCAAGTGTAGCGCGTGATACTGCAAAAACACTAAGTAACATTACCGATATAACTGACCGTGTTAAATATAAAACACATATTTTTTATATGGCAACAGCGGAAATCCCCCTTGTTATACTAGGCGTCTTAGCTATTATTAGACTAATTGTAGGTCCAATCACTCGAGTAGTACCTTGTATTAATCGATGTGTTTCTTTTGATGCATTTTTACTGTCTTTACTTGCAGTGATACTAATTCGGATGGCATATCTTCATGCGCGTATTTGGTGGGAAGTAGAGCCATGGGATGTTTATAAAAAGAAACAAAATTGATTTAAGTGGGGTAGGACAACTTGTTGCCCTACCCTACAAAAATACATATGAATATGGCAAATATACACCAGCTTTTTTAAAACCGCTTGAGGATACCAATATGCGCCTTCCAAAACTCTCAGCTTTATTCCTGACCACAGCCATGGCAATCGGCGTGACAGGGCAGGCATTGGCCGCCGATATCGGGGATTGCGGAACACCGGAAGAAATGACCGCCAAGCTGCGCGCCGAAGATCAGCGTTCAATTGCATCAGCGCAACGCGTTCAGCAAAGCAAAGGTGGTGTTGTATCTTATAAAGGTATGATTTTTACGTCTAACGCTGATCGGTCAGTAGGGTATGTCCTTCATGCCGACAAGCCTCTTGGTGAAAAGGCCAATAAAATCTGTGTCATTAATCGTGTGCAAGACATTCGTTTTTCAGATGCGCGCAAATCCAATAATCCAGACAGCGTTTTTCTAAATGCCAGCGATGAAGATGCCCTGAAGAAATGTAGCGAACTGGTTAGAGAAAAAAAGATTTCACAGGGAACTTGTGGGGCCTTTAATAAAACCATCAGAAGTCTTAATTCCGCTGGTGTAAAAGTTATGTTTCAAGCGTTTAACGTGACAAGACAACCCGATGGTTCATATAAACCAGACGGAACCTTAACGACAGTCATGGGTAACGTGAATGGCTCTCTTGGTAGCGAGTCGAGCGGCTATGTAGACGGAGTGCTGGGGAGTGTTCTTTATAGCTCTCTGCCTGAAGGAGCGACGGTTACTGACTCAGTTTTAGCTTATCCTAAATATACTGAGTATGGTGTGGTTTCATTAGAGCAGCAGATGGCAGCCCGTAGGGCGGAAAAGTGAGACCGCAAGGGGCTTCACCGTGGATTAGAAGTGCTAAAGCACCTTAATCACACGCGAAAACGCATTTCGCCGAATGAAACCTTACTTAATTTCACCAACTCCTCCGACGGATAGCGCTTCGCTCATACGTCCTACATATGCCTGATTGCCGATGTAAGCGCGCTTGCTGGCAATTTGTAAATTTAATTGAAATTTAGGCATAGTTAATATCGTTGTTGTTGGCTATGATTGATTGTTTTGATTATATAATCAAACAACTTTTACAATACTACGTTTATGAAAAATACTACGTTTTTAGCATTTTTAAGCCAACATTTACAGGGTGAGCATTCAGCACCACTAAAAGCTATGCTGGCAGATATTGTTGGTGCTTGTAAACAAATTGCAATTGCCATTGATAGTGGCGCTTTAGCAGGCAATATGGGCAGCTTGGGCTCTGAAAATATTCAAGGCGAAGTACAAAAAGCTCTAGATGTGATTACCAATGATATTTTCATAGAATGTAATCAACAAAGCGGTTATGTAGCAGGCATGGCCTCCGAAGAGATGGATAATTTCATCGAAATTGCTGAAAAACATAAAAAATATGGCCAATACTTGCTGCTGTTTGATCCGCTTGATGGTTCATCGAATGTGAATGTGAATATCTCAGTAGGGACGATATTCTCTATTTTGAAATCTCCCAGTAAGAAACCAGAACTTGCCGACTTTTTACAGCCTGGCACAGAGCAAGTCTGCGCAGGCTATGCCTTGTATGGCACGTCTACTATGCTGGTGTTCACCACGGGCAATGGGGTGAATGGGTTTACGCTAGGCTTGGAATCTGCTGAATTTGTTTTAACGCACCCTAATATGCAGATACCGAAAGACACGCAAGAATTTTCGATTAATATGTCTAATTACCGTTTTTGGCAAGCGCCTGTGCAGCGCTATATTGATGAGTGTTTGCAGGGAGAAGAAGGTCCTCGTAAAAAAGATTTCAATATGCGTTGGGTGGCCTCAATGGTGGCAGAGGTGCACCGTATTTTAGTGCGTGGTGGTGTGTTTATGTATCCAATAGATGACAAGTTACGTGCTAAAGGCGGTAAGTTGAGGCTCATGTACGAGGCAAACCCGATGAGTTTTATTGTAGAGCAAGCGGGTGGTTTAGCCACAACTGGCGTGAAGCGGATTTTAGAAGTGTTGCCGACTGGTTTGCACCAGCGTGTGCCTGTGATGATGGGTAGTCATACTGAGGTCGAAAGAATTAGTAAGTATCATCAAACCAAGTAACTTTAATTATTTTAGGTAAATTATTAGGTAGCTTGAATTGTTAGGTAAGTTGGCCTGTTAGCTTAGCTCGCAGGCTAATTTGCTAGTTTACAAATCTCTACAAACTCATCGGCTAACAGAGATGCGCCGCCAATGAGTCCACCATCTACATCTGGCATGGCAAAAAGTTCTGCCGCATTGCTAGCTTTTACACTACCACCATAAATGATGCGTACATCAGCTGCCGCTTCTAGATTACGTCTGGCAATGCGGTTGCGAATAAATGCGTGTATGGCTTGCGCTTGTTCAGGCAACGCCGTTTTGCCAGTGCCTACTGCCCAAACAGGCTCATAGGCAAACACCATATTGAGTTGCATCGCTTTAGCAAAGTCCTCATCGCCAAGCGTCGCCATGACTGCATCCATTTGGCTTGCGACTATCACCTCAGTCAGGCCGGCCTCGTGTTCTGCAAGCGTTTCGCCAACACATAATACGGGTGTTAAATCTGCTTTAATCGTTGCATCGAATCGTGCTGCCGCAGTCAAGTTGGTTTCATGAAACAGCACGCGCCTCTCAGAGTGGCCAAGTAACACATAAGTACAGCCGAGATCTGTGAGCATATGCGGTGCGACTGCGCCAGTAAAAGCGCCATGTTCATGCTGATTTACATTTTGTCCGCCCCAAGCAATATTCGTATTTTTTAACAATTCTCGTGCTTGAAACAGATAGGGGTTGGGTACGCAGACCACGTAATCTGCATTTTTATATTCGCTTAAACCAGCAATGATGCTATTAAGTAAAACTTGGTTGCTCTTAATGTCACCGTGCATTTTCCAATTTCCTACCACTAGCTTACGGCGCATGTTGCTTATCCAATCCAAATCTTAATTTACTAACATATTTTGTTAGTTAACTATTTATGTTATTTAACTTCCATATTACTTAACTTTATATTACTTAATGATGGCTTGTAGTTCGCCTGCTTTATAGCGTTCAGCCATGCGTTCACATGATATTGGTTTAATATTTCCAGCTTGGCCTGCAGAGCCAAAAGCTTCATATCGCGCTTTGCAAATTTCACGCATGGCAATAGTGGCAGGCTTTAAAAGTTTTCTTGGGTCAAATTCTTTTTTATTTTCTTCTAAAAATTTGCGAATCGCCCCAGCAAATACCATGCGCAGATCGGTATCAATATTAATTTTCCTCACACCAAATTTAATACCTTCAACAATTTCTTCTACAGGCACACCATAAGTTTCGCCCATATCACCACCATATTGATTAATAATTTTTAGCCACTCTTGCGGCACAGAAGATGAGCCGTGCATGACTAAGTGTGTGTTGGGGATGCGTGCGTGAATTTCTTTAATGCGGCTAATTGCTAGCGTTTTCCCTGTCGGTGGTTTGGCGAATTTATACGCGCCGTGCGAAGTGCCAATCGCAATTGCTAGTGCATCTACGCCAGTTTGACGCACAAAATCAGCGGCTTCTTCTGGATCGGTGAGCATTTGCGCATGACTTAGCACGCCTGTTGCACCAGAGCCATCTTCTTCGCCCGCTAGCCCAGTTTCTAGCGAGCCTAATACGCCTAACTCACCTTCAACTGATACGCCAATCGCATGCGCTAGTTCTACGATTTTTTTAGATACATCTACATTGTATTGGTAGCTAGACGGTGTTTTGGCATCTTCCATGAGCGAGCCATCCATCATCACGCTAGAAAACCCCGAGCGCATGGCTTGAATACACACCGCTGGCGAATGACCATGATCTTGATGCATGACAACTGGAATGTGCGGATAAGCTTCAATCGCTGCCAACACTAAATGTCGTAAAAATGGCTCACCCGCGTATTTACGAGCACCAGCTGAACCTTGCAAAATAACAGGACTATTTACTTCGTCCGCCGCTTGCATTACCGCGTGAACTTGTTCCATATTATTGACGTTAAATGCGGCCAGGCCATAATTTTGCTCCGCAGCATGATCTAGTAGTTGTCGTAATGAGACGAGCGCCATAATTACTCCTTAAATTAGAGCTTTTAAACACGTAATATAACACTTATATCTTATATAAGACATGGGTTCTTTAAAAATATAGTGCTTTAAAATAATTATAGTGCTTTTAGAAATACTTTAGACAGTCTTGTATCAGTCTGTCTCATCTTCCACTATAAATATGCGCTAGATACAAGGGCGTTGTTATAAACAATAATACAATTTATACGGATGCGTTTTTTAATTCGTAATCTTCATATGCGTTAATAATTTTTTGCACTAAAGGGTGGCGTACCACATCGGCAGAAAGAAAGTGCGTCATGGCGATGCCTTTGACATTTTTTAAGATTTTTTGCGCTTCTACCAAGCCACTTTTTTGATGTTTTTGCAGGTCAATTTGTGTTACATCGCCTGTAATCACGGCTTTTGTACCAAAGCCAATGCGGGTTAAAAACATTTTCATTTGCTCAGGCGTGGTGTTTTGCGCTTCATCCAAAATAATAAAACTTTGGTTAAGCGTGCGACCGCGCATGTAAGCTAAAGGCGCCACTTCAATCGCACCGCGTTCGAACATCTTGTTCACACTATCGTAGCCAGCCAAGTCATATAGCGCATCATAAAGTGGACGTAAATAAGGATCCACTTTTTGGTTTAAATCACCTGGTAAAAAGCCTAATTTCTCGCCAGCCTCAACCGCTGGCCGCACCAATACAATTCTTTTAACACGGTCGCGCGTCATCGCATCCACCGCGCTGGCAACGGCTAAATAGGTTTTACCTGTACCGGCAGGGCCAATGCCAAAGGTGATGTCGTGGTCTTGAATTTGCTGTAAATATTCTACTTGTCTTGGCGTGCGGCCGTGCAAATCACCACGCTTTGTCATCAAAATCGGCATCGTACTCGCCACATCTTCAGGTTTTAATTTATCGATTTCTACCAAGCCTAGCTGCACGTCTTCTAGCTCGAGCGGTTTTTTAGCGCGTACGTAAAAATTCTCCAGCAACTGCGCTGCGAGTCTCATATTTGTTTGTGTTCCGCTGATATTAAACGTGCCACCACAACGATTAATATTCACTTCCAGCGCGGTTTCAATCTGCTTAATATTTTCATCCAGCGCACCACACAAATTGGCTAGACGCGCGTTATCTTCAGGCTGTAGAGTGATTTCCAATTTGTTATAGCTTTCGAGTAACTTTTAACCTTACTAACATCCAAAGTATCCAAGTTATTGTTGATGAAATAAATACATTCCAAATTACAATAAAAGTGTAAAGAATTGGGCTTTCAGCAAAATTGCAAATATTATGACGGCTATATCTAGCTATCATTTCAGTAGAGTTGCTGATGACGCCTGAAATAGTGATTGACCATGACAATATTGCGGTGGCTATTAATAAGACAATAGTGAGCCAAAACCAAAAAGGTTTTTTGAGGTCAATTTTTTTCATGATACAACTTCGCCTTTTAAACGTTTTGGGTTGCTCACATCGGTGATTTTTACTTGTACAAATTGATGAATTAAATTCGCGTCACCTGCAATATCTACCACGCGGTTATTATCGGTTTTGCCAGCAAGTAAATTCGCGTTTTTCCATGATGCACCCTCAATTAACACACGCTGTATTGTGCCCAACATCGCCTCGGAAATAGCTTTACTTTGCGTCTCGTTAATTTCTTGCAACTTGCTGAGACGCGCTAATTTAATGGCTTGCGGCGTATCGTCTTTCATAAACGCGGCAGGTGTGCCAGGGCGCGGACTATACAAAAAACTAAAACTGGCATCAAACCCAACATCGGTCATTAGTTTTACTGTCGCTTCAAAATCAGCTTCTGTTTCGCCTGGAAAGCCAATAATAAAATCAGAAGTAAATGTGAGACTCGGATTGGCAGTTTTTAATTTGCGAATAATGCTTTTATATTGCAGTGCTGTGTAATTACGTTTCATTGCCATCAAAATACGGTCAGAACCCGCTTGCACAGGCAGATGTAGCTGAACCGCTAATTTCGGCACATTCGCAAAACAAGCAATTAAGCGCTCATTCATCTCGTTCGGGTGGCTGGTGGTAAAACGGATGCGCTCAATTTGTGGGATTTCGGCGATGGTTTCAATTAGCATCGCCAAATCAGCTTCCACACCTTCAAATTCGGTGCGATAAGCATTCACATTTTGGCCTAGTAACGTGATTTCTTTAACACCTTGTTCTGCTAGTTGCGCAGCTTCAGTCAAAATATCTGCAAACGGTCGTGATACTTCTTCACCACGCGTATAAGGCACCACGCAAAAGCTGCAATACTTGCTGCAACCTTCCATAATACTTAAAAACGCGCTGGCACCTTCTATGCGCGGGGGGGGTAGGTGGTCAAATTTTTCAATCTCGGGGAAGCTAATATCTACTTGTGATTGCCCGCTCGTTTGAGAGTTCTTAATCATTTCAGGCAAGCGGTGCAAGGTTTGTGGACCAAACACGACATCTACATAAGGCGCGCGTTTGATAATATTATCGCCTTCTTGTGAGGCCACGCAGCCGCCTACCCCAATGATTAAATTCGGATTTTTTTCTTTTAGCGGAATAAAACGTCCAAGGTGGCTAAACACTTTTTCTTCTGCCTTTTCGCGCACGCTGCACGTGTTGAGCAAAATCACGTCGGCATCTTCGACGGTTTGGGTTTCTACCATACCGTCGCTAGCACCCAATAAATCCGCCATGCGTGAAGAGTCGTACTCGTTCATTTGGCAGCCAAAGGTTTTGATGAAGACTTTTTTAGGCAGAATTTTTTGGGAGTGGCTCAAGAAATTAACTCTTTAATTCTAAAACATAATTTTAACTTATTTAGGCATTAACAAAAAAGTTATTATTTATTTAAATAACTATTTTTAAATGTTTTTGATTTACGTCAATGCGCGAATATTCGCATCAATTAGCATATCGTCACTAACATACTGGAGTGAAATAATATGATTGCTACACAAGCGATAAATCTAGACAAGATAAACAAACATAGCGTGATACTACAGCCATTCCCACATTTTTGCATCGATGATTTATTGGATGAAGATTTTGCGAATGAGATTTATCAAGTGTTTCCATCATACCAAGAGGCATTAGGGCTTGGTCGCGAGTTCGCAGCAGTAAATGAGAAACGCAAAATTCAAATTACAGAGCCTAAAAAATTTCCTGCGCCTATTTTAAAGTTACATAAAATATTAGCTTCCCGTGAGTTTATATCCAGAGTAGAAAATATGATGGGAATTCCTAATTTGCTCCCAGATCCAGACTTAATGGGTGGGGGTATTCATGAAACTAATTCTGGTGGACATTTGGATGTGCACGTTGATTTCAACTACATTCCTGAAAAAAAATGGCATAGGCGCGTCAATATTCTGATTTACTTTAATAAAGATTGGAAAGAGGAATATGGCGGTTATTTAGATATATGGGATCAAGAGGTTAAAAAACGTCATGGCTATTTTGTGCCTAAATTTAACCGCGCTTGTGGTTTTGCTACCAGTGAAATCAGTTGGCATGGCGTGATGCCCGTGACTTGCCCGCCTAATATGATGCGACGTTCATTTGCCGTATATTACTACACCAAAGAGGCTCCCGCGGAATGGGATGGAAATGAGCATTCGACCATATTTAAAGCTCGGCCTGATGAGTGGTTGAAAGGTAATGTTGCGATGCCAGTTGAGTTAGTGGTACGTGACGCAAAAGAAGTTGTGAGTTCAATTAAACAGGGCATTAAAGGTTTGTTAAAAAAATAGTTTGCAATTAGCGTAAAATAGCTCGAATTCTTATTTGAGCTGTTTGATGCAAGCACTTCCAATTTTTTTTAATATCAAAAACCGTCATTGTGTTGTGATTGGGGGCGGTGATGTTGCCACACGCAAAGTCACCATGCTGTTGAAAGCAGATGCTGACATAACACTTTATGCGCCCAAAATCTGTCATGAACTGCAAGATTTCGTCACATCTAAAAAAATAAAATATGTAAAAGCAAGTTTTGAACAAAGTCAATTGGGAGGCGCGTGCATGGTGATTGCCGCGACCAATGATGGGGCTATCAATGAAGCAGTGTCGCTCGCAGCCAAAGCGCAAAATATTCCTGTAAATGTGGTTGATGCACCAGACTTATGTACCTTTACCATGGGTTCGATTATTGATCGCAGCCCGGTTGTGATTGCAGTTTCAAGCGAGGGTAATGCGCCTGTACTAGCACGCTATATTCGTACCAAAATTGAGACGATGCTGCCCGCAGGCTATGGCCGCATTGCGGCGATTGCGGGCGAGTTTCGAGAGCAGGTTAAAGCGAAATTTGCCACCACACAAGAGAGAAGGCGATTTTGGGAAAGCATGTTGCAAAGCCCTATGGTTGAGCGTGTGTTGTCTGGGCAAGAGGAGTTGGCACGTAAGCTGCTTAAAGATACTTTGCAAGATGAAAATGTCGTTGCAAATAAAGGCGAGGTGTTTTTAGTGGGCGGCGGTCCAGGTGACCCAGACTTATTGACTTTTCGTGCTTTAAGATTGATGCAGCAATGTGATGTGTGTGTGTACGATAAGCTGGTGAGTCCTGAAGTGATGGAGCTGGTGCGACGTGATGCAGAGTTGATTTATGTCGGAAAGTCGCGCGATCAACACACCATGCCGCAAGAAGAAATTAATGAATTATTAGCCAAACTTGCGCTACAAGGTAAGCGGGTGCTGCGTTTAAAAGGTGGCGACCCATTTATTTTTGGGCGTGGTGGCGAAGAGATTGAAACGCTAATGGAACACGGTGTGCCGTTTCAGGTTGTGCCAGGCATTACGGCAGCGAATGGGGTTTCTAGCTATGCGGGGATTCCATTAACGCATCGAGATTATGCGCAAGCCTGTTTGTTTATTACTGGTCATTTAAAAGACGGAAGCTTGGATTTAGATTGGGTTGCAATGTCGCGACCACGTCAGACGGTAGTGGTGTATATGGGCTTGGTGGGTTTAAAAGAAATTTGCCAACAATTAATTTCTCATGGCGTGCCAAGCACCATGCCTGTGGCGGTGGTGCAGCAAGGCACAACCCGACGGCAGCGCGTTGTAACGGCGACACTTGCAGATTTGGCTGAAAAAGTAGAAGCAGCTGTCATGAAACCGCCATGTTTGACGATAATTGGTGAAGTGGTTAAGTTGCGTGATAAGCTAAATTGGTTTAACGTTGACTAGCTTGTTTAATTAAACTCAAGTAAATTGATTTAAGTGAATTGTCTTAAATTGATTCGCTGGGTTGGAGATTCGAAATGGAGCAATTACACTTTAGAAAAGGCGTCAGAAAAAATAAAACGCCTACCCACGTAGAGGTGCTGCTACTAGAAGACGATATCGATTATGCGATCGTGCTTAAGCAAGTCATAGAAAGCCGCATATTAGCTAAAGTAACCATTGTAGAAAAAGCAGAAGATGCAAGAACGCTTTTGCAGAATAGTCCCGATAAGTTCTTTATTAGCATTACTAGCGTATTTGACTTACTTGGATTTGAAAAAATCGACCTGTTAGGCGAATTTGGTTTGCCTATTATTGCCGTCGTAGATCACTTCGAGGATGAGATGCGCGATCAGTTGATTAAGCGTCATGTGATTGACTATGTAGTAAAAGGCAACAGGATCGATAGTGCTTATATCTGCGATTTAATTTCAAGAGTCATCAAAAATTGTGATATTAAAGTGTTGGTTGTCGATGATTCTAAAGTCTCGAGGTTCGTGCTAGAGCGAGAATTGTTTTTACAACAATTTGAAGTAGTGCATGCTTGTAACGGAGAGGAAGCCTTGGAAACACTACGTGCGCAACCTGATATTAAACTCGTGCTAGTAGATAGCAAAATGCCCGTGATGGAAGGCTATGCATTTGTTGAGCAGGCCAGACAACTTTACAGTAAAGATGAGTTAATAATTATTGGTATTTCAGGCTCACAGGATGCGCGTACCGCAGTTCAATTTCTAAAAGCAGGCGCCAACGATTTTATTGCTAAGCCATTTAATTATGAGATGTTGCTATGTCGTATTTCTAGAAATTTAGATATGCTAGATGCGATAGATTTAGCAAAAAATTTATCAAATACAGATTATTTAAGTAATTTATATAATCGTCGCTATTTCTTTGAGCAAGGTAGTAAATTGCTGGCCACACTAAGACTAGGTAGTCCCCTTACAGTCATGATGATGGACATCGATAATTTTAAAAAAATCAATGATGGATATGGTCATGATGTGGGTGATTTAGTCATTAAAAATATGGCCAAGTTGCTAAAAACCCATTTCCCAGACGATATTGTGGCGCGCATTGGTGGGGAAGAGTTTGCAGTAATGAGTAAGTCACCGAGTCACATAAGTAGCTTAGATCGTATCGATGCTTTTAGACAAGCGGTGGAAGATGAGAAAATTCAGTTAAATAACCGTGTTTTGCAATATACCTGCAGTATAGGCGTATGCACGGTTGTAGGCGAAGACTTGGATCAAATGGTCATACAAGCAGATAAAAACTTATATAAAGCAAAAGAGGCTGGTAAAAACCAAGTGTGTGGTTAATTACTAGTTGTATGGTAATTTAACGTTCAATCGGTAATTTAAGTCTCGCTTCTAAGCCGCCTTCAGGGCGGTTTATTAGTTCCAAGCTACCACCATGCAGTTTGGCGATGCGGTTACAAATGGCCAAGCCTAACCCGCTACCGCCTTCGTTTTTATTGCGAGCGCTATCCATACGCTCAAATGGCCGCAATAAGCGCTCTGCATGCTCTTCTGGTATGCCTGGGCCGTTGTCTAACACGCTAATCACAATATTTTCCGCGGTGATTTTGGCTTCTACAGCTACGTTGCCTTTTGAGTATGCGTAAGCGTTACCAACTAAATTATCTAGCAAACGCTGCATGGCGAGTGGGCGAAGCGGAATGAAGTAAGTAGAGCACAATTTAAGCTTTAAGTCGCGACCTGCGCGCGCTTGGCGCTCTGCTAACGATGTTAATAGGGTGTTGATATCTATCATTTTTGTGGGTTCACCCTCAATGCCTCGCACAAAATCTAAAAATTGGTGAATGATGTTATCCATGTCGGCAATGTCTTCTATCATGCCAGTTTTTAAGCTTTCACAACTTTCATCTGGTAGCAGCTCTACCGCGATGCGCAACCTCGCAAGCGGGGTGCGAATGTCATGCGATACGCCTGCCAGTAAAAGTGTACGCTCGTTATCAAGTCGCATCAGCGATTCAGCCATCTCGTTAAATGTTTTGCTCACTTCTTGCAGTTCATCCATGCTATCTTCTGGCAGGCGCGGTGCAGGCTCACCATTGCGTAATCTATCGGCGGCATACACTAATAAATTAAGCGGTCGATTAATGCGTGAAGCAATTAAATATGCTCCGAGTAGCGAAAGCAGGCCGACTACTGCACCCCAGCCTAACCAATGCCAAGGGAAAGGCCTATCTACCTGAATTCTCGGAATTACTACCCAAAAATCATCTTGCTCAACGTTAAAACTAATCCACAAGCCCGGAATACCATAATGATTGACGGTGATAATGGTTTCTTCGCCTAGCTGTTCACGAATTTTATTAGCAATTAAGTTAATGAAAATATCGTCAGGCAATGGCTCAATATCTTCTAGAAAGTCTGCTGCATAAACACGCACACCTTCGCGCCCAGAAAGCTCAGAAAGTAAAGCGAGACGTCTATCCTCGTGCGAAGCAATGAGAGAGGCGCGTGTATAGTTTACGATAGTAATCGCTTGGAGTGCAGCCATGGTGGCACGCGGTTCACGATCAAAATAATCAAAAATTTTGAGTGAAGCATAAATGCTGATTGCCAACAAAAGTGCAATCAGCAGTAGCAAGCGTGCTAATAATGTGCGCGGCAGTAATTTCAATGCTGTAGCTTCAAAGGTATAGCTTCAAGTGCGTGGCTTATAGCTTAAGCTTTAATGTGTTGCTTCGCCATCGGGAATAAACACATAGCCAAATCCCCACATAGTTTGCAAATAACGCGGATGCGCTGGGTCAACTTCAATAATACGGCGCAGGCGTGAGACTTGCACATCAATACTACGGTCAAATACATCTAACTCGCGACCACGTGCAAGTTGCATCAGCCTATCGCGCGAAAGTGGTTGGCGCGGGTGCTCAGTAAACACTTTAAGTAAAGCAAACTCCCCACTTGTAATGGTAATTTGCATACCATCGCGGCTTAAGCTGCGTGTAGATGGGTCGAATAAAAATTCACCAAAACTAATTGCCTCAGATTTATTCGTAGTTTCAGATTCTGGGCTGTGTTCATGACGGCGCATGACTGCGTTAATGCGCGCCAGCAGTTCGCGTGGATTAAATGGCTTAGGCAAATAATCATCTGCGCCCATTTCTAATCCGATAATTCTATCAACTTCATCGCCACGCGCAGTAAGCATAATCACGGGGGTCATCATATTATTCGCACGCAATCGGCGGCAAATCGCTAAGCCATCTTCACCTGGAAGCATTAAATCTAATACCAATAAATCAAAATTTTCACCACTTAGGGCAACATCCATTTCTTTGGCATCTGCAACGGTTTTAATGTCAAACCCTTGTTCTGTTAAATAGCGCTGTAGTAGCTCACGTATGCGGGCATCGTCGTCTACCATGAGTATCTTTTTTTTAATTTCGGCCATCTTTATACTTTCTTGGTTAAACTTTCTTATAATTAATTGTCTTAACTATCAATAAGGATAGTATATGTTTTAAGAATTAATAAAACTAGGATTTTAATTTCTTTACGCTATTAATGCTATGTATTATGAGATCGACAGTAGTTACAATTGGTTACAATTATATGGTGTTATGAAACAATGCATTTACAAACATAATTCATAGTCACGAATCCCATAATTCAGATTTATGCAAAATTATGGTTAACACAATAAAAAGAGACAATCGTAAAAAATAATGGTTTTAAAATCACAATCTTTTTTATGCACATCACTAATACTTTTTGTATTGGGTATCTTTTGGGTTTTCCCAGTCTCTGCAGGGGCTAGAAATAATTTAGTCAGTGATGAAAAGGTTGTCACAGATAAACAAGAGGTAGAGGAAGACGACCAAAAAGCGATTGAGCAAACCTTAGAGCACAATTTCAGCCCAGAAGACCGCGCCCGTCTACGCAAAGCACTTTATGACTATGCGAAATCGACAGATCCAGAACATCAACAAATTGCGCAAAAGCGAAAATCGATGAAAGAGAGTATTGAGGCACGTTTTAATGATTGCAATAAAGACAGTGATGATTCTCTAGATCGCGAAGAAGTGACCCATTGTTTACCACAAATTGCACGTCATTTTAGCTATGTTGATGTTGATGAAAACGAAGTGATTACGCTAGAAGAGTTAGAGTTAGCACAGGTTAAACAAATTGAGCGCCAAAAGGCTGAGGAAGCCAAAATTGAAGCGCAAAAAATACAAGAAGCTGAAGCTGCCATTAAAAGTAAAAATAAAGCAAAAGTGAATAAGCAGGCTGAAAGTATCCGTAAGCGTCCAAGCTAGTTTCTCCAAGGTAGTTCTCTGTAGTACCCATCCCAGTAATTCTGTATTTAAATAATTCTGTATTTTAGTAATACCAAATTTTGTTAAGCCCAAATTTCAGTAAACCTTGATTTTTTGAGGGTATAAGCTCAAAGTGTTTTTATGGCGCCAGATTTTTCTGTAGAACTTATCACCAGCATTAATGACGTAAACGCTCGTGAATGGGATGCGCTTCTTTTTGACAACACATTACAAGATGCTACGCCATTATTGAGTCACGCTTTTTTAAGCGCACTTGAAAATTCAAAATCTGTGGGGCAAGGTACTGGTTGGAATCCACATCCACTCATCGTTAGACAAGGTAAAAAATTAGTCGGCGCAATACCACTTTATTTAAAAAGTCATTCCTATGGCGAATATGTATTCGATTGGGCGTGGGCAGATGCTTATGCGCGTAGCGGGCTTAATTATTACCCAAAATTGCTTTCGGCGATTCCATTTTCACCCATCACCAGTGCGCGCTTACTGGCTCGCAATGACGAGGCAAAAGCGTTGATGATAGGCGCACTGGAAAGTGCGATGCGTCAACATAATCTCTCGAGTGCGCATGTGCTGTTTCCAGATGATGCCAGTGCTGCGCATTTTGATGCGGCAGGTTGGTTAAAACGCGCTGGCGTGCAGTTTAGGTGGCAGAATAAAAACTACGCAAATTTTGAAGCGTTTTTAGCGACTTTAAGTCACGACAAGCGCAAAAAAATCCATCAGGAACGTAAAAAAATACACAATGCGGGTGTGGTTTGCAAATGGATTAAAGGCCAAGATGCCACAGAAAGTGATTGGGATTTTTTCTATCACTGCTATTGCAATACCTATGCCGAGCATCACTCTACGCCATATTTAACGCGTGCATTTTTTAGCGAGATTGGCAAAACTATGCCACAAAATATTCTGCTTATTGTGGCAGAAATCAATGGCAAAGCCGTTGCTAGCACACTAAGCATTTACAACAAAAATACGCTTTATGGTCGTTATTGGGGCGCAACACAGTTTGTGTCTGGTTTGCATTTTGAGCTTTGTTACTATCAAGCGCAGCAGTTTTGCATCGCAGAAAAAATTGAATATTTTGAAGGTGGTGCGCAAGGTGAGCACAAGTTAGCACGTGGCTTTGAGCCAAGGCCGACGTGTTCATATCATAAAATCGCACATCCAGATTTTGAAGCAGCCATTAAACAATTTTTAATACGTGAGTCTGAAGGTATTGCGGCTTACACGAATGAGCTAGAAGAACGCGCGCCGTTTAAACAAAGTTAACTTCAAGCCTCTGTTTTACCAAGCAATCTCTTTGCCATCAAATGCAATAAACTTGCCAGTGTTGCTTAGGTTTAAGCGCTCAATTGCTTCGCGTAAACCTGTCACGCTGGTACGTGTATCTATTAACGCATTGCTACCACCCATATCAGTTTGCACCCAGCCTGGGTGCAATGTTACGACGCTAATGCCATAAGGCTTTAAATCGATAGATAAGCTTTTCATCACCATATTCACCGCTGTTTTTGTGCTGCGGTAACTGTAGCTCTCGCCGCTGGTGTTGTCATCGATGCTCCCCATTTTGCTGGTGAGTGTGGCGATTTTTTTTAATTGGCTACGTGTTATGTGCTGTACAAATTCCTCTGCCATTTTTAATGAGACCATGCTGTTCACTTTAAACGCTTTTGCCCATTCGTCGTAATTAGTGTTGCCAAAACTACTAGGCGGGTAAACGCCTGCGTTGTTAATAAGCACGTCAATCGACTCTTCTTTTAATTGCAAAGCCAGCGCATCAATTTGCGAAAAATCGGCGATATCCAAACTAAGAATGCGCACATTACTGTTTTGATTGGCAATTGCCTGTAGTGCGTTTGCGCGTTGCGGCTCACGGCAACATGCAAGTACATGCCATCCATCTGCGGCATACTGCTTGGTGAACTCTAACCCAATGCCGCGATTAGCACCTGTAATTAATACTTGATAAGCACGCATGTTTGCCCCCACAAAACATATTAAGGTAATTATCCACTTTAAAAATAAAAAAGCCACACCTGATAGTGCGGCTTATGGTTGTATTAATTTGTTGTGTTAATTTGTTATTGAGTTGGTTTGTTTACACTTAATTGTTATTTACATAGTGATGCCAATTTCAAAAATAAAATCTAACTGCAGGTCTGTTATTCGCGCTTTTTGAGCAATCTCGTTTAAAAATGCATCTTCTCTATTAAATTTCTTTGCATTTTGCCAAGCTTGCTGCGTATCTGCGCTTGCATTTACTAATGCGCTTTCAACCTTTGTCAGTGCATCAAAATAGATTAAAGCTTTGTTCATCTGCGGTTTAGATATTAGCTCAAAGGGCAGTAAATCAATTTCTGGCAGACTGGGCAAGCTATCATTCTTAGCTTTAATGGCTTCGCTGTTGTGTGTTAAATATCCCATCGTCGTATGTCCGCAAAAAGTTAAAAATATATCAGTGAATATCACTTAACTTTTTATCGGCACTATTTAAATAATCTTTAGGGTTAAGTAATCTTTAGGGATTTATTTAAGCTTTTAAATAAAAAAGCCACATTTTTTAAATGTGGCTAAATACTTGATACTTAATTGCTGTTAAGCAGACTTAAGAAGAAAAACGCCGATAGTACTTAAGCACTTTGGGCACATATTGCTTTGTTTCTCTATAAGGTGGTATTTGGTTTTGGTATTTTATTACGGCACCAGGTCCGGCATTGTACGCGGCTAATGCAAGCTCTAAATTACCATTAAACTGGCCAAGCAATTCACGTAAATATCTAGAGCCCGCCATTACATTTTGTTTGGTACTATCTCTTTTTGTGTAACCAAAACGCTGACCAGTTGCTGGCATAAGCTGCATTAAGCCATACGCCCCTTTGTGAGATTGTGCATAACGGTTGTGTCTAGATTCTGCCGCAATGACTGCATTAATTAAGGCAGTTTCTAATTTGGTTTCTTCTGCCGCAGCTATTACCTCATTCTGGTAAGGTAAAGCAGCTTGGCTGGCAGTATTTTTTGCAACGGGCTCGGTGGCGGCTAGAGCGTCTTCTACAGGCGTGGTATCTTCAACTACAATTGTATTTTCGCCTTCGCTTGCGGTACTGGTGATTGTAATTTCGTCTGCACTAGAGGCATCTATATACAAATCTTTTGCCGTGGCCAAGTTAAAGCTTGCCAAAGCACCTACAAAAAACAAAGTTTTTATTAATAGATTAACCATGTGCGCTAGTCTAAACGATTTACATGTACTTTGTAACTCCCCCATATGGGCTATTAGGCAATATTATATTCGTCATAATTTACTAAAATTATCTGCTACAAAACAGTCAAAACACCTGCTCTGCAACCCGTATGGGTGATGCCTTGCAGAGCATATAAAACGTAATTAATGCAATAAAAAAGCCACATTTTGCAACGTGGCTTTAAGTAATGTGGCTTTAAGTAGAGCAATTACAAAATTTGCAATTACTTGCTCAAAATTATTTAGGGTCTGTGCCTTGTTGTATCTCACCTGGCTTATGACTATCTGATTGGTGATGATCTTTCCATTTTGCTTTCATTGCATCATGCTCTGCTTGGTCAACTTTACCATCTTTATTCGCATCAAGTTTTGCAAACATTTTATCGGCATGTGCTTGGTGCTGAGTCATAAACTCATCACGACTAATCACGCCGTCTTTATTGGCATCGCTGTCTTGCATGCCATGTTTTTTGTGGCTGCAATGGGCGCCATCTTTACCATCATGCTTGGCATAAACCACTTGCGTTAAACCTAAGGCCAAAGCGGCCACTAATACCATATGTGAAATTTTCATTTAATATCCTTTATTCAAAATAAAAAAATTTACTCCCCGCTACATAACGTAGACAAGTGCTTTGTGTTGACGTTCACAATGAATGCTGGCACTTTTTAAGTAAAATCATTAGGCATTTTTACGCCAAGCGCATAGGGTGGTTTTTAAAAGTGCGCGCATAATGCAACACATGAAGCGAATCATTGTGAATCGCCAAACTTAAAGGAAACTATCATGTGGACAACACCAGCAGCTACAGAAATGCGTTTTGGCTTTGAAGTTACAATGTACGTAATGAATAAATAGTTTGAACAAATAAATTTAATTAGGGTTAATTAAATTTTAAAAGCCCAGTGAGAAATCACTGGGCTTTTTTGTTGAACTGAAAATTGGTTCTAGAAATTAGCTTGATACAGATATTTTTGAAACCCAACAAAAAGTTGCCTAATTTTATTGGGCTTACCCAATATTTGTGTGGCTTCTGGCACAGATTGATATTTAAGCTCTAACAAGCCTTTAAGTTTTTCTTGGCTCAGTTCATCCACGCCTTGTTTTATGTATTGCGCCAAAACAAAAGTCAAAAAGCTTTCTTGCTTATCTTTATCTTTGAAAGATTGATGAATTTTAACTTGTGCGGCGCCTGCACGTTCTGTGCGCGTTAGCGGTGTGAGTGAATAAGCAACATTGGCTAGCACATCATAAATATCGCTATTTTCAGCATCAATCATTTTTTGCATTTCGGCTAACTGTGCTCTGCCAAAACCCTTTTCAGCCAAGCCTTCCAGCAATTTTTTGCGAGTCTCTGGGTTGCTCCAAATCTCACGTAACTCATCTTCATTCTTAAAAAACTCTGGTACTACGCCAAACAGCGCTTCCATAAACTGTGCGGATGACATTGGTCTACCATCCGCGCTCCAAAACGTGGTCGCCATCATGTGTTGTATGGTGCGCTCTTTGCCATCGCGCAGTTTTACTTTAATTTTCTTTTTGGCTTCGTACTCGGCCCCGTATTCCACCTCGGTTTGATTTACTTTTCTTGGCTCGTGGGGCGTTTTTTCTGCATTTCCACTGCTTAAGTTTTTCACTAACTCAATTGGCTCACCGTCCCACTCTGGGTCACTAAAGTGGTGGTGTGCTTTTACAAAATCATAAATGGTAAAGTAGTCTTTGCCATCATATAGCCGCGTACCACGTCCAATAATCTGCTTAAACTCAATCATGCTATTCACAGGTCGCATCAGTACAATATTGCGTACATTACGTGCATCTACACCTGTAGAAAGCTTCTGTGAGGTGGTGAGGATAGTGGGAATGCTTTTTTCGTTGTCTTGAAAGTCGCGCAAAAATTGCTCACCGCGCTCGCCATCTGCAGCCGTTACACGCACACAATAATTTGGGTCTTTGCTAGAGCTTTTATTAAACAGGTAGAGCTGATTTATTAAATCACGCACGGCTAAGGCATGGTCTTGTGTGGCGCAAAATACCAGCGTTTTTTCACGCTGATCAATTTGCTGCATCATCAGCTTTACGCGATATTCCTCGCGCTGTTTTATTTCAATAATCCGATTAAAATCCGCCTCAAGGTAACGCTTACCCTCTTCAATATCGCCTTCCACCAAGTAATCATCGGCGGTATAAACGTATTCATCTAAAGTAGTCGCAATCTGCTTCACCTTAAATGGCGTTAAAAACCCATCGTTAATGCCTTCTTTAAGTGAGTAGCTATACACAGGCTCACCAAAATAAGCATAAGTATCGGCGTTATCTTTACGCTTGGGCGTAGCGGTTAAGCCCAATTGTACGGCAGGTGAAAAATACTCCAAAATACCGCGCCAATTACTCTCATCATTGGCGCCACCACGGTGACACTCATCGATAATAATTAAATCAAAAAAATCTGCGGGATATTCGCCAAAGTTCGGCGCTGGCCCGCCGACTGCAGCTTTACCGCTCATAAAGGTCTGAAAAATGGTAAAGAAAATACTGCCGTTTTTAGGCACGCGACCTTTTTTGCTTATTTCATCTGGCTTAATGCGCACTAACGCATCTTCGGCAAAAGCTGAGAAAGCGTTGTAAGCTTGATTCGCTAATATATTGCGGTCAGCCAAAAACAACACTCTTGGCCTGCGGCTAGGCTCACGGCTTAAATTCCAACGGCTTTGAAATAACTTCCAAGCAATTTGAAAAGCAATAAACGTCTTACCCGTACCTGTCGCCAGGGTCAGCAATATGCGCTGCTGGCCGTCTGCCAATGCTTCCAACACATGGTTAATCGCGTTTTCTTGGTAATACCGCGCGCCTTTAGTGCCACCCACATCTTCAAATGGCACACTGTTAAACTTATCGCGCCATGTGTTTTGTTCAGCAAAAGTTTGGTTCCACAATTCATCTGGGCTGGGGAAGCGCAATACATCCTGCTCATACCCACTTTGCATATCCACCGCATAAATCTGCTTGCCGTTAGTGGCATAAGTAAAGCGTGTTTCCAACTTGGTTGCATAAGCTTTGGCTTGCGCCAAGCCTTCGGTGTAATGCAAAGCTGCGAGCTTGGCCTCTATCACCGCTAATTTACGGTTTTGGTAAACCAACACATAATCTGCAATTTCTGGCTTGGTTTTTTGCCCTGCACCCTGCAAACGCCCCTGCGTAATTTGGCACTCGCGCATAATACGGCTGCCATCCACCACACCCCAGCCAGCGGCTTTAAGGGCGGGGTCGATTAGTTCGGCGCGGGTTTCGGCTTCGTTCATGGTGATTTAATAACTTGTTGTTTTCATTAACATAACCGAAAAGTGCGTATCTACCAAACTTTACTAAATTAAACCTGCTAAACCAAACGCGCTAATTCTCGAAATTTAGCTTCAAGCAAAGGCAAGCGGGCTTGGCTTGCTGCATCGCCTGGCAAATACGCAGGTATTACAGATAAAAATTCATCATTTTCTAGTAAATCACTAAATTTTTTAGCAATATATTCTTGTAAAACTCTTGGCACCAATTTCATTTCGGCAATAATCGAAGGCCTGCCATCTATCACAGTAATTATATCTTCCATATCATGGCTAAGCAGCATATCGCCTTTGCCGCGGTCTGCAAAAGCTTCAAACTTAGTGGCAATAAACACGGGTGCTGAGATCAATCGAATACTTGTTTCATCATCTAATACAAAATGCTCCGCACTCTCAATAGCAAGCGGGTACCACCGATTTGTAAAGCCCAATATTTTTTCATCGGTTGGCATCACATCCACTGCTACACCCTCATAACGCCAACGGCAAATCATCGGTGTATCGGCAGCCATCTCTTGGGTAAATCCCTTTGTGCGCAACTGCGCTTCTAATGCATGATAGTCTTGTTGGCTAATAACATTTGCCACAATGTCCACATCATCGGTTGGGCGAATCACCTGCGCGCGCGCAATCGTCACTAGCAAACCTGCCGCGCAACCGCCCACAAACACCACTTGCTCACACAAATCGCCAAGTGCTTTGGCAACCAACAGCAAAATGGCACGGTTCGGGTCACTCACCATAATCATTGCAAGCGCTCGTTAAGTAACTGTATAGCTAACTCGCGTTCACGCGCCTGCCCCATGCGCAAAGCATCAAACAAAGCGAGCAGCTCGTATAATGGGGGAAACGCCATGGCGGCCAATGGTAGCTTTTCATATAAAGGCATTAACGCCTGGCCACGCTGATTACCTTCTGGGTGTGGCCATACAGGCGGCATTTCTTGTGAGAACAGCACCTTATCACTTAGCGGCGGCACCCCATAAGCGGTGGCAAAGCCGATAGTCACCTCACCACGCACAGCAGGGTAACAATAACTTGCACCATACAATACAAACTCTCGAATGGCTTGCATGACAGGGCGAAATACATCACCCGCATCTACCAACAAGCGTGCAGCAATTAAGCGCTGCACAGAGGCATGCACTTCAAACTGAGAAAGCATCATCAGCTTTGCTAGCGCTGCGTAAGTGTATTTTGGCTCTCTGCGTATGATGACTAACATAAACAACACCGCCAAATCTAAAGGCTTTAAGCCCCACTGGCGGTTACTTGCG
Source organism: Methylophilaceae bacterium (assembly GCA_031399315.1). Taxonomy (GTDB): domain Bacteria; phylum Pseudomonadota; class Gammaproteobacteria; order Burkholderiales; family Methylophilaceae; genus Methylotenera_A. The sequence continues at coordinate 23,044 of JANNOS010000166.1, forward strand.
CGCCGCATGGACGCAGATTGCTGACTAAAAGAAGTACTCATAAACACCTCGTATGCTATATGCATACAGCATATAACAATCATTTAAACAAAGTCAACAGTTTAATATGATGATAAATAACTAATATATAAGATATTTGCAAAGATATTAGCTGTTCGCGAATAAAGAATAATCAATTCATATGCTATATGCATATAGCATATGAAAAGACAGTCCTGCAATGCCCCAGCCAACGGCTTTAAGGGCGGGGTCGATTAGTTCGGCGCGGGTTTCGGCTTCGTTCATCATATTTAAAAGTAGGGCTTAAATTCGTTACTATCTTTGGTTAGCAGCTGCATAAGTTTGGGGTGAATAAATAACTTTTCTTTAGTGACTGGCGCTTCAATCAACACACCAATTTCAACTAACTGTTTTAAATATTGTGATGCTGCTTGGCGTTTTGCAATTCCAGCCTCGGCCAAACTGCTAATACGGCAATAAGGCAATTCAAAAATCAAACTTACCAACTCATAGCTATACACTTTAGGTAGTTTATTTCGCACATATTCCACCGTATGTTCTGATAATGCTTTAATCGCAGCAATTTTAGCGGTTGTCCAAGTGGCTGTTTCTTCCACACCTTTCAGCACATAAATAATCCAAGCTTCCCAATCTTCCTCGCGCGTCACCTGCAATAACAGTTTGTAGTAATCGGCTTTGTTTTGAATAATATAGCGACTTAAATATAAAATCGGCAGCGTTAGCAAGCCTTCTTGAATCAAAAACAGGCTGTTCACAATACGGCCAGTTCTGCCATTGCCATCGGTAAATGGGTGAATCGCCTCAAACTGATAATGCGCTACAGCCATGCGAATCAACGGGTCAATCTCTACTGCATTGTGTAAAAAACGCTCCCAATCTGCCAACATAGTACGTAATACATCTTCACCCACTGGAGGGGTATAAATCACTTCACCTGTCTTATGGTTGCTTAGTGCGGTACCAGATACACGGCGCACATTCATCTGCACACCTTTAATTTGCGTGCAAATTTCTTCTATTGTGCGCGTGTTAAGTGGGTGCTGATTAAGTGCCTGAAATCCTTCAAATAGTGCACGGCTATAACGCAACGCCTCTTTGGTAGCAGGGTCAGCTTGATCTTCATTGCGCAAATGTTGAAAAAGCTTATCGGTGGTGGTCACGATATTCTCAATTTCAGAACTTGCACCAGCTTCTAGTAAAGGTAATGTGTTAATTAGCACTGCTTGGTTTGGTATTAACTCAGCGGCCTGCTTTAGCTCTGCCAAAGCGGCGCGTGCAGTAATACACTGCTTTAATATTGTCTTAGTCTCAATATCTACTTTAGGTGGCAGGGTAGGTAAAGATAAATAAGGTTTATCAGGTTGCCAAGGTTGTGAATTCATATTTAAAGTCATATGTTTACATTTTGCAGTTTTATCGACACATTATTAGTGTATGTCGATGCTATCGACACGTCAACCATTTATGTCGATGTTTTTCAATTTTATCGACACATATTAAAGATGTGTCGATTACATCGACATAAGCACAACATGTAAAGAAAATCGTAAATTCTTATCACGTTGTAGTAAACGTATATAGAAAATGTTGTTTTTTATACACATCACCCCCGTCACTGCGAGCGTAGCGTGGCAGTCCAGATGTACTCAATGAATTCTTTAGCCTAAATAAACTTTAGGCTCAGAATGACATGCCCTTCACGTATGAATAACCAGCTTTAGCTGGTATATTCTGTGGGGAAGCCAAATACTGGCTTAAGGTGTTTGAATCGTGAAATAACAACTTTTATCTTACAATTCACCTGCAAATGCCTGTTGCAACAGTGATTTTTTCAGTTCATCTAGCAAAGCGACTTTGCGTTGGTAAATGGTTTCTAGGCGTTGGGTTTCGGCATGAAGAGCATCAAGTTGTTTAGCTAACTTAACTTGTTTGCTCACATCTGGCAGACATACTTGATATTCAAAAAGATGCTCTCTGTTGACTTTTGGCATTCCTGCACGTGCAGAACCTTGGATAGCGTAGTCGGTGAAAGGCTTGCTAAGTAACAAGTAATATAAGTAGTCACGATTAATTACAGTTGGAAGTGGGCTAAGTGGGTACATATCTGCACTACATAAGCCCTTGAAGCTAGGGCGTGCAACCTTCATTAGATAAGGACGAATTTTGCTGTAGAGAACCATTGATTCGTCGAATAGAAATTTCCCTGAGATTAACCCTTCTTCACGAGCAGTTTTAAGTTCAATGAGGACGCCAGTCTGTGATTTGATATTTCCTGCCCCTACATGGATAAGGCTTAGGAACTCATCCTTACGTGGGTCAACTAGAGTGGATTTGATGGCGCATACATCGCTCAATCTTTTCTCAGTCCAACCCTCACCACGCTGAGTAAATACCGATTGCAGGTGGCTTTCAAACAAGGCGCGGGCGTTTTGCAGGTTTTGTTGAGCATTTGCGCGCGCTTTGGCAATACCCTCAAATGCTTGGTCGAGTATGGCTACGATGCGCTTTTGTTCGGCTATAGGCGGCAGTGGTATAGCAATCTCTCTAAGCCGACTTATTGGGATGAAATCTATCGTGGTTTTTCCACTTAAATTTGATAAAATATCTATTAATGTCGCACAAAAGTGAAACAAAAAAAGTGGCTCAAGAGCCAGCTTATTTTTAACAACCAATCCATTAAATTGTTGGTTGGTTGCTAAAGGTATTTCAGTAATCGCATGTTCACCGATAGAGGCAGTGCAGCATAATAAAACTGAGTTTGGCGGTAAAAGCCTTAGGCTAGTTTCTTTTAAAGCAACTTCAGTTACCTTTTGTTTCGTTCGTGTAATTTTTCTGCCTTGCTCACGTATGTCTTCAATTGTGAACCATTCAATATCGCCATTATTCCAAAACTCATTTTTACTTCTTAGTGGTGTTGAGCCATTAACAATATTGCAAACTTCACCTAGCTTTTTTGCATCCCAGCCAGCCTTCATAACAACGCCTTAATCCCTGCCAATACTTCCGAGCTTTCAGCATCCAACGCGGCGATTTCACTCATGATGTCTTGCGGACTGCGGTGGGCAATTTCTTCATTACCATTCGGATTTTTTACAGATAAATCAAAGGTGGTTTGGTCTATACCAGAGGCGATTAAGCTCCAGCTTTTAGGTGAATCGGCAAAAGTTTTTTGCAGTGTAATAAACTCCGCCAAATCTGCATCATTCAGCGGATTCGTTTTGCCCATGTTACGGCCTGGGTCTAGCGCATAGAACCAAATATTGCGGGTTGGCGCACCTTTTTCAAAAAACAGCACTACGGTTTTAACGCCTGCGCCTTGAAATGTGCCGCTTGGACAATCTAGCACGGTATGTAAATTACAACTTTCTAGCAGTAATTTACGCAAACTCACTGAGGCGTTATCGGTATTGCTTAAAAAGGTATTTTTAATCACCACTGCGGCGCGGCCCCCAGCACGAAGGCTTTTAATAAAATGCTGTAAAAACAAAAAGGCGGTTTCACCAGTTTTAATAGGGAAGTTTTGCTGTACTTCTGCACGCTCTTTGCCGCCAAACGGTGGGTTGGCGAGGATAATATCAAAGCGATCTTTTTCTTGAATATCGCTAATGTTCTCTGCCAGCGTGTTGGTGTGAATGACATTAGGCGCTTCTATGCCATGCAGAATCATGTTCATAATGGCAATCACATACGCCAAGCTCTTTTTCTCTTTACCATAAAACGTGCTGGTTTGTAGAACTTCCAAATCTTTGGTGCTTAATTTGGTTTCGCCTTCTGGCTTGCCTTGATAACGCAGATAGTCAAATGCTTCACACAAAAAGCCCGCGCTGCCCACTGCTCCGTCATAAATCCTCTCGCCAATTTTTGGGTTAACCACTTGTATCATGGCGCGAATCAATGGGCGGGGCGTGTAATACTCACCACCGTTGCGGCCTGCGTTGCCCATGTTTTTAATTTTGGCTTCGTATAGGTGCGAAAGCTCGTGCTTTTCCGCCTGCGTGTTAAAGCGCAACTCATCAATACGCTCTATCACCTCGCGCAGGTTATAGCCACTTTGCAGTTTGTTGTTAATCTCGCCAAAAATCTCACCGATTTTGTATTCAATGGTGTTGGGGCCAGTGGCGCGCTGCTTAAAGCCTTTAAGGTAGGGAAACAGCTTTTGGTTGACAAAATCTTTAAGGTCATCGCCTACCAACGCGTTGTTGTGGTCGAACTTGCCATCGGCGGTTTTAGGCGCTGCCCATTTTTGCCAACGGTAAGCTTCATCTAAAATATAATAATAACTGCGGCCTTCTAGCTCGGCTATATCAGATTTTTGTTGTTCTAATGCATCCAGATATTTTAAAAACAGAATCCAAGAAGTTTGCTCGGTGTAATCTAGTTCGCTGGTGTTGCCTGCATCTTTATGCAGAATATCGTCGATATTTTTGAAGGTTTGCTCGAACATGGGGTTGGCTTTGTAATTTTTAGAATGGCGTCAGTTTAGCTTAACGAGGGCGAATAAAAAAGCCACATCCGAAGATGTGGCTTTTTATTTGGTGGTGAAAGAGGGACTTGAACCCTAGCCCTCCAGGATTCATAATCTTTGAGTTAAGCCGCTATCTCGTGTTGTACAGCACGTTCTATTAACGCATTTAAGCTTAATTTTTGCGCTTTTGCAGTTTCGGCAGCTAATGCATGTAAATCGGGTGATATATGGGTGATTAACTTGCCAGCGTACAGTTTGTAAGGGGTTATGCCATCGGCTTCGCAGGCCTCTAAAAATACTTTTAGTGAAATCTCACCTTCTTTTTTTAAGCCTGCAACATCGGAGGCGTAAAAATCTGCATAACCATTTATTAACTGGCTTTATCAAGCTGCTTTTTGTAATTGTTGCACTTCTAACTCAATTTTTTGACTTAAGGTTTTTTCTGCTATTTTTAAATCGTAAGTGCTTTGTAAATTCATCCAAAATTGTGCAGTGGTGTCAAAGTAGCGGGCTAGGCGCATGGCGGTATCTACCGTTATAGCACGCTTTTCCCGTACTACATCGTTAATGCGTGGGGCAGGCACACGCAGGCTCATGGCAAGCGCATGGGGCGTTATGCCTAGTGGGGCTAAGAATTCTTCACGTAATATTTCACCCGCATGAATGGGGCGTAATTTATTGCTTGTCATATTTAATCCTTTCACTTTTTAGTGGTAATCCACTATTTGAACATCGGTTGCGCCTGCGGCAGTCCATCTAAAACAAACTCGCCATTGGTCATTAATTCTTATGCTGTGCTGCCCTTCACGGTTGCCTTTTAATGCCTCTAGGCAGTTTGCAGGCGGTGCGCGTAAGTCTTTCAATTCCACTGCGCTATCAAGCATTTGCAATTTACGTTCGGCAACTGCTTCAATGTTTTTAAAGCGTTTGGGTTGTTCACCTTCAAATAGTTTTTGCGTGTGATTGCACTTAAAAGATTGAATAGCCATTACCAATAGTATAACGCTTAACGTTAAACGTCAAACATTTTGTTAGTGGTTTTTTGCTTGTTATTAAAAATAGGGTCATTAATAGTGGACAATATCCAAACTATTACAATTGAAAAAAGAAAACGCCCCAATCTTTCGAAAGGGGCGTTGTGAGTGGTGGTGAAAGAGGGACTTGAACCCTCGACCCCAGGATTATGAATCCTGTGCTCTAACCAGCTGAGCTACATCACCAAAAAACTGGTGTAAAACTATATTATTCTAATTTTTAGGCAAGGGCGCAATTCTAGTGGTTTAAGCACTTGTTGTCAAAGTAAAAACCATTAAAATTAAGGCTTAGAATCAATTTATACTTTAAACCTCGCGGGGCTTAAACGTTGAAGCTCGTGCAGCTAAACATTGAACCGAAAGTGCATCACATCGCCATCTTGCACAATGTATTCTTTGCCTTCTAGGCGCATTTTGCCAGCCTCTTTGCTGCCTTGCTCGCCTTTGTTTTTAACGTATTCATCGTATTGAATCACTTCTGCGCGAATAAAGCCTTTTTCAAAATCGGTATGAATCACGCCTGCGGCTTGTGGTGCGGTGGCGCCTTTTTTCACTGTCCAAGCGCGCACTTCTTGCACGCCAGCGGTAAAGTAGGTTTGCAAGCCGAGTAAGTCGTATGCAGCGCGGATGACGCGATTTAAGCCTGGTTCTTCTTGGCCTAGTTCGCTTAAAAATAATAACTTATCTTCGTCGTCCAGCTCTGAAATTTCGCCTTCAATCTTAGCGCAAATGCACACTACAGGCGCATTTTCGGCTTTGCCAAGTGCAACAACTTTGTCTAAAAAAGGATTATTCTCAAAGCCTTTTTCATCCACATTGGCAAGGTACATCACTGGTTTAACCGTAATTAAGCACAGCGGTTTTAGTAACTGTAATTCTTCAGCGTCTAAATTTAAGGTGCGCACAGCTTTGGCTTGGTCTAAACACGGCACTACTTTTTCTAACACTTTAATGAGCGCAATGGCATCTTTATCACCACTTTTGGCTTTTTTGCCTTCGCGTTGCATGGTTTTTTCTACCGTCTCCATATCCGCTAGGGCAAGCTCGGTATTAATCACTTCAATATCCGAAAGCGGATCAATTTTATTCGCCACGTGTATCACGTTGCCATCTTCAAAACATCGCACCACGTGCGCAATAGCGTCTGTTTCGCGAATGTTGGCGAGGAACTTGTTGCCTAGCCCTTCACCCTTAGATGCGCCAGCTACAAGGCCAGCAATATCTACAAATTCCACAATGGCAGGCTGCACTTTTTGCGGTTTAACAATATCAATCAGCGGTTGCATGCGCGGATCTGGCACTTCTACAATGCCAACGTTAGGCTCAATGGTGCAGAAAGGGTAGTTCTCTGCCGCAATACCCGCTTTGGTAATGGCGTTAAATAAGGTAGATTTTCCTACATTGGGTAGGCCTACGATTCCACATTGCATATTTTTTCCAGTCCTTCAGGTTTAAGCCTCTCTCCTTAGTGGGAGAGAGGTTGGAGAGAGGGTGATAATTTCAGCCCTCTCCCTAGCCCTCTCCCGCAAGCGGGAGAGGGGATTATGAGTTTATTTTGTATGCAATTTTTGCATTGCGCTTTCAAACTCGCCTTCAATTAGCAAGTCGACCACGCCAGTAGCCGCATGGATGCTGGCTTGCAGGGCATCGTTTTCTGCTTTTGTAGGTGCTTTTAGTACATAATTGATTACTTCATTCTTATCGCCTGGGTGGTCTATACCCAAGCGCAGACGCCAATAATCGGCCGTACCAAGCGCTGCATGAATATCACGCAAGCCATTGTGCCCACCATGACCGCCGCCAAATTTTAGTTTTGCGCTGCCTGTGGGTAAATCGAGCTCATCGTGGATCACTAAAATTTCACTCGGCGAAATTTTGTAATAATTAGCCAATGCCGCAACCGCTTTGCCGCTATTATTCATAAAGGTAGTGGGTTTGAGTAGCCAATTGTCAGTATTAAACCTACCCACTAAGCCAAACATTTTGGCATCAATGGCTAATTTAGTATTGTTCTGCCCAGCAACAGCATCCACAAACCAAAAGCCAGCGTTATGGCGCGTAGCCTCGTATTTGTCACCAGGATTGCCTAATCCAACTAGTAGCTTAATTGCCATATTGTTCAGTATAAATAAAAAACGCGCACTTAATACTAAGCGCGCGTTTTTAATTAGCCAAAAATTATTCGGCCTCTTTATCCGCTGCAGTTTCTGCTGCAGATTCAGCTGCTGCATCCGCTGCAACAACAGCATCTGCCGCTTCATCATCAGAAACGCCACCGCGTGTTTTGGCAATTGCCGCAACCGCTGCATCGTTATCATGGGTCAATGCCACAAACTCAACACCTTTGGGTAGTGTAATTTGTGATAAATGTACAGAATCGCCAAGCTCTAGCGCGCCGACATCTACTTCAATAAATTCTGGCAAATCTTTTGGTAGGCAGCTTACTTCGGCCTCTGTCATAATGTGTGCCACAATACCGCCACCCAATTTAACGCCTGGCGCTGAGTCTTCGTTTAGGTAATGGAAAGGAATTTTAACGTGGACTTTTTCATTTGCTGAAACACGTTGAAAATCAATGTGCTGAATCGTATTGCGCACAGGGTGCATTTGGTAATCGCGTAGTAAAACGCTTTCTTTAGTGCCATCTAAAATTAAATCTAAAATAGACGCATGAAACGCCTCATGACGGAATTGTAAAAACAATTCTTTATGATTCATTTCTAATTTAACGGCTTCTTTACCGCCACCATAAACCACACCCGGCACATTGCCAGCGCGACGTGCACGGCGGCTCGCACCCGTACCTTTAACGTCACGTTTGACTGCATTAATTGAAATACTCATTTTGTTACTCCTAAAACAGTCTGTTAAATTAGACTGGTACTGCACTAAAAACTGCATACCGCGACCAGCATGCAGGCAAAAAACTTTATAATTTCAATAAATTTGAAATGACAAGAAGGTGAGCCGATGACAGTACACGTTTAGTACGGCAAGGCGAAACCGACAAAGTCAGTGCAAATTTAGTAAATTATCAATCTAAAAACAGTGAGGAAACCGACTCCTCCTGGCTAATACGTCTAATCGTTTCGGCAAATAATCCTGCTGCGCTTATTTGGCGGATTTTTTTGCAATTTGCCGAAGTTTCACTTAATTTAATAGTGTTTGTCACTACTAACTCATCTAAATCAGAATTCATAATGCGATCGGCCGCATTGCCCGATAATACTGGGTGCGTGGCATAGGCGACTACTTTTTTAGCACCATTATTTTTTAAGGCAGCAGCGGCTTCGCAAAGCGTATTTGCAGTATCCACCATGTCATCCATAATCACACAAGTGCGGTCAGCCACGTCACCAATAATGTTCATCACCTTAGCCACATTTGGCTTGGGACGACGTTTATCGATAATAGCTAAATCAGAACCCAATTGTTTGGCTGCCGCACGTGCGCGCACCACACCACCCACATCAGGTGAAACAACCACTAAATCGTCATAGTTTTGTTTAAGTAATTCATCTAGCAAAATCGGCGTGGCATAAATGTTATCTACTGGGATATCAAAAAAGCCTTGAATCTGATCGGAATGCAAATCCATCGTGAGTAAACGGTTAACACCAACGCTAGTGAGCATATTTGCCACCACTTTTGCCGTAATCGCTACGCGCGCAGAGCGTGGGCGGCGATCTTGTCTAGAATAACCAAGGTAGGGTATTGCTGCAGTAATGCGGCCAGCGGATGCGCGGCGCAATGCATCGACCATTACCATGACTTCCATTAAAGTGTCGTTGGTGGGGTGACTTGTCGATTGCAAAATAAACACATCGCGCCCACGCACGTTTTCAAGCAATTCGAGCATGATTTCGCCATCAGAAAATCTGCCAACATCGGCACGGCCCAGCTCAATGCCCAAATGCGCAGTCACTTGCTTTGCAAGTTCTGGATTGGCATTACCTGTAAATACCATTAAATTTTCGATGCTCAAGAGATTGCTCACTCAACAAAATATAAAAAATTAAAGCGTGTGGACTTTACGATTGGTTAACTCGCTTAAATCTACACGCTTTTACGTTAAACGTATGCAGACTATCTGTCTGCATTTGAAATTGGCTGAGGAGGAAGGACTCGAACCTTCGGATGCTGGGATCAAAACCCAGTGCCTTAACCAACTTGGCGACTCCCCAATAAAACTTTAAAACTTAAATTCTATTACTTGGTAAACTCAAATAAAGGGTGACGACTTAAACTTTTAGCCACAAAACCCGTTAAATCTGCTGGCTTTTGTGCCAAAATTGCGTCCGCTACTTGTTTTGAATTTATCGCTAAAAACACAGATGCACCCGAGCCGCTCATACGCGCTTTACCAAACGCACTATTATGTTGGCTGAGCCATAAAAGCGTGGTTGCAACTGCAGGAAATTCTTTACAAACTACCGCTTCGAGGTCGTTTCTAAACGCGTCAGAATTGCTGACTCTCGAAAAGTCCGCTATTTTCAATGGTTTCGTGTCTCTTGTCAATGTGGAATTGGCAAAAATATCGCGTGTAGCGACATGTACAGCAGGTGTTAGCACCACATAATAGCAAGGGCTTAGTACCATTGCGGTGAGTTCTTCACCAATCCCTTCAGCCCAAGCATTTTCACCAAAAACAAACACGGGCACATCAGCACCCAAGCTTAAACCTATTTCCATGAGTTTTTCGCGACTTAAATTAAGGTGCCACAATTGATTTAAAGCCAGCAACATGGTTGCCGCGTCTGAGCTGCCACCACCTAAGCCACCACCCATAGCAATGCGTTTTTCTATCGTATATTCAACGCCCATTTTGCAGCCTGTTGCTTGCTGCAAGGCAACTGCAGCACGTACACATAAATCTTCAGCCTCGAGCACACCTGCGACGCTGTTAATGCGTTTAATTTCACCAGTATTAGTAACTTTTAACTTCAGCGTATCGTAATAATCTAATAATTGAAAAACGCTTTGTAAGGTGTGATAACCATCTGCACGGCGACCTGTAATGTGCAAGAATAAATTAATTTTTGCAGGCGCTAAAAAAGATTGAAAGTCTTGAGATGCTTCAAATTTTTGCGTTTTAATATTTTGCATATAGCTGCATTTTAGCGCATCTCTATGTCAGACCGAATGGCTTGCGAAAAATAATGCTGCTTTGGTTTAAATAATATGCAAATTAAGTTTGTGAAAACTACTCAACAATTACCCGTCCGTTTAAGGCTTGCACAGGGCGGTTGTTATGATGTTTAACGGCGTGTTCAAACGCTTCAATTTGCGCTTTAGATGCAGTCATTGGGGTTTTTAGCAATATCCAGCGCACACCTTCAGTACAAGGCGGTGTTGTGAGTGAGCCGCTAAATCGATAATAACTACGATTTTCTGGCATTAATTCGTTGGGGATGACCCTTGTTTTTAATGGTACAGGGTCACCTTTCTTATTTGGTATCTGTAACCATAATTTATCCAGCGCAGGGTTGGCGCTTCCTTCTTTAAACATCACGCCTATCACGGTCAGGTTGCCTTTGTTATCAGCGTGTACAAAATGCGCCTCTAACGGAAATGATTTTTTATTAATGGTGTTTTCGCTAGGCGCATGAAAATGTACCTGCTTCATTTGGTACGGCGTACTATCAAGCACGAGCATATTGCCCATTTTAAAATTTACTTGCACGGTATGGCCATTATTTAAGATATCTTTTGCAGGGAATTTTTGTATGCCACGTATTGGTTTTAAAGATGCGCGCATGGCATTTTCGATATTAATCGGTGATTGGTTAAGACCTGTGCTGCAGGTCGCAAACTCACTATCTAACTTACCCCAATTCTCAGGTCCTTCCTTGCCTTCATAAGTCCAGTGCGGTTTATGCGCATCGGCTTTAGAAGCTTTAGATTTTGTAGGTATAGTTTTGGTATCGGTTTTTGCTGTCAATTCCCCATGCTTGGTTTCGGTTGCTTCTGCTTCTTCATGCTTGGCAGGAGCAGTGGCTTTGGCTTCTTGTTTTGTTTCAGCAGGTTTTGTTTCAGCCAGCTTGGTTTCGACGGACTTAATTTTTTCTGGTTTAGTAGACGTTTCCGCTGCCGTTGGTTTTTTGTCTAGGCACACATAGCGCATTGCAATATCTACATCAGATTCTGGCACGGGCTCAATAAACTCGGCATTTTTGGCATCTACCCCTGCAGAATATACGAGCTCGTTATTTAAATACTGAAACACCTGTGAGGTGGCTGATTTTTGCGCTGTACAATCAAAAAACCAAAGTAATTTAGATGAATTATATGCAGTGTCTAGGGTTTCAGGATTAGTTTGTGGTTTTTTATATTCAACCTTTACCCAAGCTTTTTTTAAAGTGTCTTGTTGTAATACAGATTGCTTATCCAGCATGAGCTTTGAACTGCCATTGTCGCCCAAGCGCACCCAATTGGTGGCGTGACTGTTGCCGCACACTAATAAAGTGAGCAGTAAAAAGAAATAAGGTTTATTCATACGCGCAATTATGCGTAGAAACGAATGATTTTTATTGTAGAAGTAGTGCTGGAATTAAGCCTTAATTCAAGATTTTGAATCGATTTTGTTTAATTTAATCAGTTAAAACAAATTGCTTTCTCTTAACCATTTAGTAGCAATCCACTTTTCGCCCACGATGACAGGCATGCCAGCATGTAAGGTTCTTTCATCCACCTCACCTTGCGGGTTGATATTTTCGAAATAGAGTGCTGAGCCTTTTTTTGCGCGAACGCTAAGCCCTAAATTAGGCAAATCTGTGCTGCCACCTTGTGTAGGCGTGTTCAAGTACATAATCAAAGTGGCAAGTCGCTGGCCGCCTTCCGCGATGAGTGCGTGGCTGCTTGCGTCAGCAGGTGAAAAGAAATCAAAATGCGCTTTATATTCTCCGCCCAACGCATATTGCAGTATTTGTATCGCTTCTTGTTGCTTAGTTTCAAAACCAAATACTTCAGTAATACGATTTTCTATTGCAATCACTACGTCGCTACTTTGGTGCTCGAAATGCGTGCCGCGAGATGTGCGTTCTGGGTGTTTAACAAAATACCCAGTGGTAGGGTCAATTACGGTGGAATCTTCCATTTTGGCTTTAGAGAGTTGAACCAAAGTGTCGCACTCAGCCTCGCTTAAAAAATCATCAAAAACCATTAGGCGTGGCGAGTTAAGGGATATGATGGGCTTGGTTAAGTGTAGAGCGTGACGTTTTGGCACTATTTTCTGCCATGCGTTTTGTGCCTGTAACGAGTGGTTTGGTAACTTGCCGGCGTCAGTAAACGCTTTAACAACCATATCGCGCGCGTTGTTAGCAGAATATCCAGCGACTTGCATGCTTGCAATCATCGATTCTAGGCTGCAACCTCTGTCGATTTGCGATATCAACCATTCTGCCAAGGTTTCCTGCTTTTGGGTTTCTTGCTTCTGTTGCATAGTGTCTAATTCTGGCTATAATTTTAGTGTGATTAATGTGCCGTGCTAATCCATTGATCTACTATTAATTTTAAATTCACTTTTTCACTTTTTAGCAAAATTTTGCTGGGTAAAAAAGTGCCATTGTTTTCGGCACCATTGGTTTTAATGTAGTTTTCGTAACTAATGTCCCAGCCATCTTGTTTTAATGTGGTCAGTCGCCCATTTTCATCCCAAGTCGAAGCCTCAACTTTACTACTTGTAGGCTTACCTAGCGCCCAATCGCTTAGGCCAATTAAGGGTAAGCGCCAGCCCAGCGTTGCTTCTGTCAGGCTCTCTGCATCTTGTGTTTTGATGCTACGTCCATCTTGCGTGGTGAGGGTTACACCGCTTTGGTTTTTAATGATGTTTGCAGATTTACCACCAACAGGTGAAAATATGTCGATATTGTCAGTGCTCGTTTGATTTTCATGTTGCCATTCAATTCCCCCTGAAAAGCCGCGCGGATTGGTGACCACGCCTAATCTGCCTTTGAGTGAGAATGATTTAATGTTGGCGAGCGATGTAAGGTGTTTTTCATTAACACTGGAGTTGTGCTGTGGCGCAGAAGATTTTTTTGGGAGCACAGAGCAGCTGCTTATCAACAGTAGCATCGCTATTAATATAATGCGATTTAAATACAAATTTAGTCCGATAAAAAAGATTAAGAACTAAATTTTCTAGTGGTAGCAACCAACACATCATTTTCAGGAAATTCTTTTAATGCACTAGCCCATATTTTTTTGGCTTCTTCTTGCTGACCTTGCTGCCATAATACTTCGCCCAAATGCGCCGCAATTTCTGGGTCAGCCTGAATGTTATAAGCTTTGCGAAGGTAATCGGCAGCTAAACTTAAGTTACCTAAGCGATAATGCACCCAGCCTAAGCTATCAATCATGTAGTGATCATTTGGAGATAGTTTTACGGCGGTTTCAAGTAATGATTGCGCCTCTTTTAACTTAACGTTGCGGTCTGCGTAAGAGTATCCAAGCGCATTGTAGGCGGCTGCATATTCAGGCTTAATTTTAATAAGTTTGTAGAGCGCTGTTTCCATTAAGTCAAATTTACCCACACGCTCTGCTGCCATCGCATAGTCGTACATAAGCTCTGTCGAGTCAGGCCAATTTTTTATTGCTTTATCCATTAAATCGAATGATTCTTGGTTGCGTTTTTCTTGGCTAAGTAGAGTTGCCTCCACTTGAATCACCGACATTTGTTGCTCAGACGACAAATCATCTATTTCATCTAGTATTTTGATTGCAGCATCTACATTTTTTGTGCGTGCAATGACATTTGCGGCAGAGAATCTGCCTTCTAGAAAATGCTCGCCAGATTGAATTTTGTCATACCATTCAAGTGCTTTGGTGTCGTTCTTTTGACGTTCTGCACTGCGTCCAAGGTAACCATGAAGCTGATCAGGGTCTTTAAAGCCAGAAGCAATAGCTTGTTGCAAATACTTGTCTGCCATTAAATAATCGTTAGACTCGAGTGAAAGCAGACCAACAACGGCGGCTATTTCAGGATTACCATTAGCGCTTTCAACAAGCTTCACAAACTCTGGTTTCGCTTCGGCGTGACGTTTTTGGCTCACTAATAATTTGGCATAAGCCATACGCACGTCATTGGCCTTGGGGTATTTCTTTAAAAAGTCTTGGTAAAAAGAAAAGGCTTTTTCTGGAGATTCCTTAGCAAGCATTTGCGCTTGTAATTGTGCACTCAGCTCCCAACCTGGACGTAATTTATTGGCTACTTCCAATTCTTTTTTGGCGACATCTGTTTTGTCTGCAATGAGTGCGGCTTGTGCGATAGCAAAGTGCGCTTCTGGTAGCGAGGGGTAGGGCGCAGCAAACTCGGTAATCGCTGTTAGTATTTCTGTTTTATCTTTTTGATTTGCTAACAAGCTATTTAAAAATAGAAATCCATTCGGACGCGTTTCTTCTTTAGCTAATAGTTTTTGAATATGTGGTTTAGCTTGTTTTAAATTGCCGCTTGCTACTAACAATTGGCTTGAGGCTTGCTGCGCTTCGAGCGAGTTTGGGTCTAATTCGGCCCACAATGTTGCAGCTTGTAAGGCCATGCCAGGTTGGTTTGCAAAGGCCGCAGTTCTCGCCGCGCGCTCAGCTAGACGGGCATCGCGTGTTTGTTTGGCTAAGTCTAAAAATAGCTGGCTTGCCAATATCACGTCACCACGCTGGCCTGCAATCTCACCTAAGAGATATTTGTAAACAAACTCTGCATTTGCAGTTGTGATTGTTGGTTTAACGGTTGCCTCTGCAAGCACTATTTGGCTGTTTGTAGCAGCAAAGCCTACAAGTAAAGCAACGGCTATTTTTTTAATCTGGAGCATTAATTTTATCCACGTTTAGTCATGTTAAGTGTTGTTTAGTCCGTGACAGTCAGCGCAAGTTCAGCCATAATTAAAGGTTAGGCAACAAATTACATAACAAGTAAGTATGACTATAGCTTTTTGTGTGAAACTTATCTAGCATTTTTGTTTCTTAAGTCCGCTAGTTAACGCACAATTTGCATTAGTTTTATTTTGGACACAAAATCAATATTTATGAACAGTTTAACAGTAGAAGCAACAGAATTGACTAGGCTTTATGGTGGTCGCGAGGCTGTGAGCAATGTAAGTTTTACCGTCAAACAGGGTGAAGTGCTTGGTTTTTTGGGCCCTAATGGCGCAGGGAAGTCTACTACGATGAAAATGTTGACAGGTAACTTAGCGCCTAGCGCAGGTTCTGTAAAGATTTGCGGCATCGACATTATAGAAAATCCTAAAGAAGCGAAGGCGCTCATTGGCTATCTGCCTGAAATGCGCCCACTCTATAAAGAATTTACCGTTGATGAGTACTTAACCATTGCTGCGCGTTTACATAGAGTAAGCAGTAAGCACATTAAAAAAGCCGTAGAAACTGCTAAAGAGCGTTGTGGTTTAGGGCATATGAGCAAGCGTTTGATTGAGAATTTGTCGAACGGTTATCAGCAGCGCGTGGGCATTGCACAAGCTATTATTCATCGACCAATGGTAGTGATTCTAGATGAACCTACAGTTGGATTAGATCCAATCCAAATTCGTGATATTCGCGCGCTGATTCGCGAAATCGGCGGCGAACATAGCGTGATTTTATCGACACATATTCTGCCAGAGGTAGAAATGGTGTGCGGTCATGTACAAATTATCGATAAAGGTAAACTGGTATTTAATGGTGGCATTGATGTGCTTAAGCGGCAACGCATCGGTAATAAACTGTTAATCGGTTTTAGCAATCCGCCTACGCTAGCAGAGTTGCTTAAAATTAAGGGTGTGACTGACGCTGAAGTGGCAGAAAATAACATGATGCGCGTACGCTTTGCAGAGAATATGATGCCACACGAGGCGATAGTGCAAGCCGCAGTTAAGCATAAATGGGGCTTGTACCAAATTGCGCCCGACCAAACTAGTTTAGAAGACGTGTTTGTGCAGCTCACCTATCAAGATGCCGCTGATACAGCCGAAGCCGCCTAAAAAAACTTAACGTTAGGAGCACAAAAATGATATTAAATATTGCAAGAAAAGAACTTAAAAGCGTATTTGCGTCGCCCATGGGCTGGATTATTTTAGCCTTGTTGATGTTTTCGTTTGGAACATATTACCTCAATGGAGTGAATGATTATTTTGAAGTGATGTCTGGGGCAATTCGTCCAGCAGAGCGCTCTGGGGTTACGCAGTTTGTTGGCCAAAATGTATATGGCTTAGCTTCGTTTATTATGTTGTTTGCTGTGCCGCTACTTTCGATGCGCTTAATTTCAGAAGAGCGTCGCAGTCAAACATTGCCGTTCTTATTCAGTGCGCCACTTTCACTCACAGAAATTGTGTTGGGTAAATTTATAGGTTTGGTGGCTTTTTTAAGTATTTTAATCGTGTATATCGCGCTCATGTTGTTTACGCTTAATATTTGGACGGATATTGATTTTGGTTACATTTGGGCGAATTCATTAGGCTTGTTTTTGTTGGTTGCTAGCTTTTCTGCGCTGGGCTTATATTTTTCTAGCCTAACTTCACAGCCAGTTGTTGCAGCGATTTTGAGCTTTATCGCACTTTTTGCGCTGATGCTATTAGACCGTTTTTTTGCAGGTGACCCAAGTAGCACCATCGCAAAACTCTCATTGATGAGGCACTTTCAATCATTTGCAGGCGGCTTGATTGACACTGCGGATATTGCTTATTTTGTATTATTTATTATTACTTTTTTAACATTAACGATTCGTCGCTTAGACGCAGACCGTTTAAGAGGCTAGTAAAGTTAAGTCTATGAAAATCAATAAAAATCTTCGTTTACAAATGCTGGCGCAAAGCTGGATTTTTGTGATTATATTTATTTGTTTAATCGTTGTGCTGGGTTATTTGGCAAGTCAATATCATGTGGCAAAAGATATCACGCAAGCTAATCGTAACATCCTCACGACTGGCAGCGTTAACATTCTTAAAAGCATGAAAGATCCGATAAACATCACCGTGTATGCTACTAACGATGATGCAAATCGTGGCGATACATTTAGAAAAGGCATGATCGATTTTATGGCGCGCTACCAGCGCGAAAAGAAAAATATATCGGTAAAGTTTATTAATCCATCGTTAGAACCAAAACTCGCGCAGGAAGCGAATATTAAAGAAGATGGTGAAGTGGTGGTTGAATATAACAAACGTACAGAGCATATTTCGCCACCGATTGCCGAACAAGAGATGACCAATTTATTGGTGCGTTTATCCCGTACGAATACGCGGCCGATTATGTTTTTAGATGGTCATGGCGAGCGTCATCTGCAAGGCGTTAAAAATAATGATCTTGGTGCATTTGGCAAGCAGCTAGAAGCTAAAGGGTTTAAATTTGCTAATCCAGATTTAACAATCGCACAGGCCGTACCCGCAAATGGCGCCATGCTAGTCATCGCCAGCCCACAAGTGGATTTAAGCCCTGTTGAAGCAAAAAAAATCAAAGCTTATTTGGAGTCGGGTGGCAATATATTATGGTTGCTTGATGACGATAATCTACGTGGTTTAAAAGAAGTTGCAGATTATTTAGGTATGTCTGTTTCCTCTGGTATTGCAGTCGATTTAAGCGCGGCGCAATTTAAAGAAGATGCAAAAGTAGCATTCGCATCAGCTTATGGTGACCATGCTATTACGCGCAATTTTCAGTTACGTACGCAATTTTCAGAGGCACACGAAATCGACGCGAAGGCATCCTATGACCTTGGTTGGAAAGTAGGACGCTTGGTGGATGTTGCACCAAATGGTTGGTTAGAATCTGAAAAAATTGTAAATGGCGGCAAAAATCAAAAAGCCGTATTCGATGACAAAAAAGATAAGCCAGGCCCGATTAATATTGGGGTAGCGCTAGAACGTGAATACGGCAAAAAAGGTCAGCGCGTGGTGATTATGGGTAACGCAAGCTTCTTATCTAACACGTTTATTACTAACGGCGGTAATCTCGATTTTGGTGTCAATATCATTAACTGGTTGGCGGGTGACGATAGTCTGATTTCCATTCAGCCTATGCCACTTAAAGACATTAACGTGACGATTCCGAATGACAATAAAAGTTTTGTGATTGCTTGGATAGTATTTCATGGCTTTCAATACATTATCCCGTTAGCGTTTTTTATTGCAGGTTTCTGGTTGTGGTGGAAGCGCAGAAAAGCATAAGAAATAAATTAAGTAAATTGGGTGTAAAGAAAAAATATGAAAAAGAGATGGCTACTTAATTTAGTGATGTTGGCTATTGTGGCGGGACTTGTGACGTTTCTATACATGCGCCCACAAGCCAATAGCAGCGCGCCTCTCAAGCACGAGGTTTCTGCACTAAAGTTGTTAGATTTTACTGGGATTGAAGTTGTATTTCCTACGCAAAAGCCAACTAGTTTTGAGAAGGTTGATGGAATTTGGCGGATGACATCGCCGTACAAATCACGTGCAGATCAAATGTTAGTGCAGCGTATTTTGGCAATTATTGCCGCTAAAAGTACGGAAAAACTTTCTGCTTCAGATTTAGCCAAATATGGCTTAGATAACCCACAGTTAAGGTTGAAACTTAACAAAGCAGCAGGCCAGGAACGGGGAGTAGAAGAGTTTGTTTTTGGCACTTTTAATCCGATAACCGAAGAGCAATACGTGGCTTATAAAGATGCGGTGTATCTTTTGCCAGGCAGCTATTCTGAAGCGGCAAGCACGCAAGCAATTGAATTAATTGATAAGAATCCGCTTGCTAAAAATGAAGCAAAACAAATTTCTGGTTTTAATTTCTCCCATTTAGAGCAATGGGAAGAAGTGGGTTTGAATGTTGATATTGCTGATGGAAAATGGAAAGTCAATGTACCAAAAGCGAAGCCTACACAAAACGAATTGAATGAATGGCTAGATTTTAGTTGGAAGCAAGCGCAGGCAAAGCAAGTAGAGTTGTATACACCAGACCGTAAAATCACTTATCCATCATTTGAGGTAAAACTTAAAGATGGCACAAAAATTCACTTTGATAAAATTCAAGAGTCGCCTGACTTATTGCTTGGCCGACCTGATGAAGGTATTTTGTATCATTTCAGTAATGACGTTGGGTTCACCATGTTGAACCCACCACTTAATATTCAATAGGCACGCCATGCCTGAACTGCCCGAGGTTGAGATTACACGGCGTGGGCTTATTCCACTTTTAAATCAAACAGTTGCAAATGTTGTGATTCGTAATGCCAGCATGCGTTGGCCGATTCCAGCGCATTTACCTGAAACCTTATCGAATCAAAAATTAATCAGCTTAAAGCGTCGCGCTAAGTACATTTTGGCGGAGTTTGAATCTAGCAATGTCAATACTAGCGGGACATTACTACTACATTTAGGCATGTCTGGTCGCATCAGCCTACTTGATAGAAATTACCCACCAGAAAAGCATGACCATTTTGACATTGGGTTTCAGAATGGAAGCGTATTGCGCTTGCGCGACCCACGCCGCTTTGGGGCGGTTTTATGGGCAGGCCTAGAGCCCAGTAACCATGCGCTTCTTGCGCCACTAGGCCCGGAGCCGCTTGATAATACTTTTAACGCTAAATATCTACATGACCAGTTAAGTACTCGTAGCGTCGCCATTAAAGTGGCGATAATGGATAGCCATTTAGTCGTCGGTGTAGGCAATATATACGCCTCAGAATCACTATTCCGCGCACGTATTCACCCAGAGACGCCCGCTAAAAACCTCACAATAAAACAATGTGAGAAATTGGTTAGCGAAGTTAAAGCCACTTTGAACGCCGCGCTGGATGCGGGCGGCAGCAGCTTACGCGATTTTTTTGGTGTCGATGGGAATATTGGTTATTTTCAACAAGAATACTTTGCATATGGACGTACTGATGAACCTTGCAAGGTTTGTAGCAAACCGATTAAATGTATACGCTTGGGGCAACGCTCTACTTTTTTTTGCCCAAGCTGTCAAAAGTAAGTCTTGCCAAAAGCGCTAGCGCATTAGTAGCAACAAGCCTGCAGTTTGTAGCAGCGCAAACACCACGATAATGATCACCAAGCGCTTTTGCCAGCGCGCTTGTTTTTGCTGTGCCTTAATTAGTTCGTCAATGGCCTGCCGCAACGGTGCTTCTTGTTCCGCCTGAGTTTGTTGCGTTAAAAATTGATGCACTAGTCTTGGCATTTGTGGTGCACTTCTTAAGATAAATGGCAGTTCTTTTTTAAGCGATTTTGCCACACTGCGCCAGCCAATTTGCTCGCTCATCCAACGTTTTAAAAACGGTTTTGCCGATTGCCACAAGTCAATATTCGGGTCTAAGTCACGGCCTAAACCTTCAATATTCAGCAAGGTTTTTTGTAGCATAACGAGTTGCGGTTGAATCACCACGCCGAACCTACGCGACATTTGGAACAAGCTTAACAAGGTTCGCCCAAATGAAATATCTTTCAGCGGCTTATTGAAAATTGGCTCGCAAATAGCGCGGATGCTGGTTTCCAGCTCATCCACATTGGTGTCTTTTGGCACCCAACCCGATTCAATATGCGCCACGGCGACATCGCGATAATCGCGATTAAAGAAGGCTAAAAAGTTACGCGCAAGGTAATATTTATCGGTGTCAGAAAGCGTGCCCATAATGCCAAAATCGAGTGCAATGTAGCGACCATCGTCCGCGACTTGAATGTTGCCTGGGTGCATATCGGCATGAAAAAACCCATCGCGAAACACCTGGGTAAAGAATATTTCCACGCCATCATGCGCGAGTTTGGTGATGTCGATACCTTTAGTGCGCAGTACCTCAATTTGGCTGACAGGCGTGCCGTGCATGCGTTGCATGGTCATCACTTCCTTGCGGCAGAAATCCCAGTAAACTTCAGGTATGAGCAAGCGATTGTCGGGAAAGTTACGCGCGAGTTGGCTGCAATTAGCGGCCTCTAATGTTAAATCAAGCTCATGCTGGGTATGGCGCGCAAATTCTTCCACCACTTCTTGTGGTTTTAAACGTTTGCCTTCAGATGACAGGGCTTGTAAAAGCCATGCGAGTGATTTAAGTATGCCCAGATCTTGATTGATGACTTTAGCAATATCAGGTCGCAACACTTTAACCGCGACTGCTGTGCCATCAAGCAAGTGCGCAAAATGGACTTGTGCAACAGAAGCGCTGGCAATAGCAACTTCGTCAAAATCGCTATAAATTTGCTTAAGCGGTAAACCAAATGCAATTTCAATGCTTTTTTGCACATCAGCAAAGGCAAATGGCGGTACCTGGTCTTGTAATTTAGCGAGTTCGTCCGCGACATCTGGTGGTAATAAATCGCGGCGTGTAGAAAGCATTTGACCAAACTTAACAAAAATAGGCCCTAGTTTTTCTAAAGCTAAACGTAAGCGCTCACCACGTGGTTTTGTTGTGTTTCGCCAAAAAAACAAACACTTAATCAGTGTATGTATGGCTTTAAATTTAATGTGGTCATCAATAAATTCATCCCAAAAATCATCTAGGCCGAATTTAAGAATGACAAATAAAATAGTGATTAAACGGAAATAATGCATTTTTAATCTAATGTTACTTTCTAGGATCTTTTTCTAAGGATTTAGCCAGCTTTTCTAATTTAGAAAATTTATTGAGACGTTTTTCAAAGCGCGCAACATCGCTACGAAGTGCGTCAACATCGGTATTAAATTGTTCTACATGACGTTTTTTAGCTAGCATTGGCTTTTCTTCTTGCCAATATTCGCTCAGCATTTCGGCCGCATTAATACTTTGTTGTTTGATGCCAGCAAAGGTTTTTTTGCTCACTTCGCCGATTTTGAACGCGGCAATATCACCCACCACTTTGCTCAAATCTTCTTCAAAATCCCAGTGCATATGCTGTAACACTTTGCTGAGTTCAGTTGCAAAATGGGTATCACCATCGATTTTAATTAACATTTTTGCAGTTTCATCACCAGACATGATTCTAAGTGCAAGGCTGGGAGGCAGGTGGATACTGGCCTCTGGCGAAATTGTTTCACCAGCAAGCGCTAAACTACCATCCTCGAGAATGAGTAAATTGGCTTTTGTGAGCACAAAATCGAAGCACACGGCTTTGCCAGCATAGGGTTGTAAATGTTGGCGCGACCATGCATTTTGATTGGTGAGGTGCTGCAAAAAACGAGTGACTAAAGGTTTTAACATAAAGATTTTAATACAAGGGTTTTAATAGATAGTAAGTTGCTTAATCATTTATAACTTGTAGCCTTTATGCAAAGCTACTACACCCGCACTTAGGTTGTAGTAATCCACCTTGCCTAAACCTGCGTCAGTCATCATTTGCTTAAGCGTTTCTTGGTCTGGATGCATGCGGATAGACTCAGCCAGATACTGGTAACTTTCAGCATCTTTAGCAATGAGTTTGCCCATGAACGGCAAAAATTTGAACGAATAAGCGTCATAAAGCTTTTCCAGCGGCTGCCAAACTTTTGAGAATTCTAAAACTAAGAGCCTGCCGCCCACTTTAAGCACGCGTTGCATTTCTTTTAAGGCTTCGTCTTTATGCGTCATATTGCGCAAACCAAAAGCCACAATCACGCAATCAAACGTATTGTCCGCAAATGGTAGTTGTTCGGCATTACACTGGCTGGCTGGCACGCTCAAACCTGCATCTATCATGCGGTCACGGCCAACTGCAAGCATGCTCGCGTTGATATCGGTTAAAATAACCTTGCCTTCTTGCCCTACTTTTTTTGCAAATAGTTTAGATAAATCACCACTGCCACCGGCAATGTCTAATACTTTATCACCCGCTTTAGCACCGCTCACATCTACAGCAAAGCGCTTCCATCCGCGGTGTAAGCCAGCTGACATCACATCGTTCATGATGTCGTATTTGCTGGCAACCGAATGAAACACCTCTCCAACTTTTTGTTGTTTCTCAGCTTCTTCTACGGTTTTAAATCCAAAGTGTGTGGTCTGTTGTACTTGTTCTTTGGTCATTACATATCCTTAATTTGTGTCTATTTTTTTATGACCAGCCATTTCAAGCTTGGCAATATAATCTTGCCACAAGGCCTCATAATTTTCGCCTAAATAATATAAATAATCCCATGAATACAAGCCTGTGTCGTGGCCATCTGAGAACACTAACTTGACTGCATAATTGCCTATGGGTTCAATCGCGGTGATGTTGACATTCTCTTTGCCAATTTGTAGTGTTTCTTGGCCTGCGCCGTGGCCACGCACTTCGGCGGAAGGCGAATAAACACGTAAAAACTCGCATGAAAGCATACATTCAGTGTTGTTATCAAACTTAATTTCTAGCAAGCGAGACGCCTGATGCAATCGAATATCAATCGGACGAGGAGAATTTACGTTAAGGCCGCTCATATTTATGGTCGAAATAAATCAAACTGAGATGATAGCAGAACAAGTCACTAAGCTAATATTCCGCTAATATAATGGTTATTATTACAACATTATTTTTAATTTTGGTGCCGTTTGTTACTAAAAAGCAACCTTTCATCAGAAATTAGATTAAATCATTGTTAAAATGTATCTGATTTATTTGACTATTTACATTGTCGTGATAGAGTGCAATTACTAGAAAAGTAGCCTATTGGGGCTTAACTTTTGGGGATAAAAATGGCAGAAAATAAACTAGCGCATCAGTTTGCAGAATACTCACAGTGGAGAAAAGCCCTTGTTGATAGCATTTGCGACTATCGTAGCTGGCTAAATGAGCAAGAACTTAACGATGCGCAAATTGATCAGCGCATTACCAATTTGCTAGAGCGCTTGCGTGAAGATAAATTGAACGTTGCGTTTGTGGCAGAGTTCTCTCGCGGCAAGTCTGAACTTATTAACGCTATTTTCTTTGCAGATTATGGCCAACGTCTCTTGCCTTCTAGCGCAGGCCGCACCACCATGTGTCCTACCGAGTTATTATATGACGCGTCAAAGCCAACATCGATCATGATGTTGCCGATAGAAACGCGTTCATCCGACGCTACCACCACTGAGTACAAGCGTTATCCTGATGAATGGCATACGGTTGCTTTTGATGTGGACAATAACGACAGCATGGTTGCTGCATTTAAAGAGGTGAGTAGTACTAAACGTGTAACTGCGGTAGAGGCTGAAAAGTTTGGGCTGTTTGATCCAAATAGTAGCGACGATGCAATGAGCCTCAATAAAGATGGCACGATTGATATTCCAAGCTGGCGCTATGCCATGATTAATTTCCCTCACCCATTGTTGGAACAGGGTTTGGTGATTCTAGATACTCCAGGTTTAAACGCGATAGGTACAGAGCCTGAATTGACATTGAACATGCTGCCAAACGCGCATGCAGTGCTATTTATTTTAGCGGCTGATACTGGTGTGACTAAATCTGAAATTGATGTGTGGCGTCAATATATTAGCGGTACACGCTGGAAGCAAAAAGGCCGCTTAGCGGTATTGAATAAAATTGACGGCCTGTGGGACGAACTTAAGAATGAAAAAGAAATTGAAAAAGAAATTCTTAAACAAGTGAGAACAAGTGCTGAGCTACTTGGGCTGGAAACAAACCAAATTTTCCCAACTTCAGCACAAAAAGGCTTGCTTGCAAAAATTAATGGTGATGAAGCCTTATTAGTACAGAGCCGTTTGCCAGAGCTTGAAAAAGCTTTATCGGATGAGTTGATTCCATCTAAAAAAGAAATTGTGCGGGACAATACTAAAAATGAGATTGAAGATTTAATTACTAACTCGAATATGGTGTTGGAATCACGCGTTACAGGCGTGGTTGAGCAACTTGAAGAACTTCGCGGATTGCGTGGTAAAAACGAAGATGTTGTTGAACACATGATGAACAAAGTGAAGCTGGATAAAGAAAACTTTGAAAAAGGTTTGCAACGCTTTCAAGCTTTACGTAGCGTGTTTTCGCAACAAACCAATAAGTTGTTTACATTGCTGGGGATGGAGGCACTAAAAGTTCAAGTGCATACGACGCGTGAAACCATGGTTTCTGCTAAATTTACAAAAACCATCCGCGATGCAATGGATAATTTTTTCTTGGATCTCAAAGCACGTTTGGTGTCATCTGATGCGCAAATTGATGAAATTAAGAAAATGATGGATGTCATGTATGACAAATTCTCGAAAGAGCATGGCTTGCGTAAATCTGAGCCACCAGCATTCTCAACTTTGCGCTATCAAAAGGAGTTGGCTAAATTAGAGCGTGCGTATAAAGAGCAATTTAATACCGCTTTTAATATGATAGCTAATGAGAAAATGACGCTTACGACTAAGTTTTTTGAGACATTAGCAAGTCGCGTGATTCATGTCTACGAAGTGGCTAATCGCGATGTGGAAAACTGGTTAAAAGCGGTGATTGCGCCGATGGAATCACAAGTGCGTGAACACCAATTGCAGTTGCGCCGCCGCTTAGAGAGCATTAAGCGGATTTATAAAGCAACCGACACATTGGAAGATCGTATTTTAGAACTTGAAAATATCGAGAAGAGTATTCGTGCGCAGATTACTGATTTGCATGTGTTACGCCAGCATATGGGTAACGCATTAGCGTTTGAAGGTACAGAAGAGTCTAAAGCTGCGTAAGTTTTAGTTAGTTGCAAAAAAAGCCGACTTGGAAGTCGGCTTTTTTATTAATGAATTTAACTAGATTAAGCGGCTTGCATCTGGTTTTTGATTTTTTGCATCGCTTTTTGCTCAATTTGTCGAATGCGTTCAGCTGAAACATTAAACTCGGCAGCCAAATCATGCAAGGTTGAGCTTGCGTTCTCGTTTAACCAGCGCGCCTCTAAAATGCGGCGGCTACGTTCGTCTAAAGACTCAAGTGCTTTACTTAAGCTGGTAGATTGCAATTTTTCTGTTTGTTGAATTTCCAAGAATTCAGATGGCTCAGGACTCTCGTCTACCAAGTAAGCAATCGGGCTGAAACTATCTTCGCCGTCATCGTCGATATGCGCATCTAAAGAAATCTCATGTCCATTCAAGCGGTATTCCATCTCTTGAACTTCTTCTGGCTTCACATTCAGTTCGCGCGCAATACGACTCACTTCATCAGGGTGCAGCGTGTCGTGACCTTGCTTCATGCTACGTAAATTAAAAAATAATTTACGTTGCGCTTTAGTCGTTGCAGTTTTTACCAAACGCCAGTTGCGTACAATAAACTCATTCATTTCAGCTTTAATCCAATGCATCGCGAACGAAACTAAGCGGACACCACGGTCTGGGTCAAAGCGTTTGACCGCTTTCATTAACCCAATATTACCTTCTTGAATGAGGTCTGATTGCGACAAACCATAGCCCATATAGCCACGCGCAATGCTCGCAACCAAGCGCAAATGTGAAACAATTAACATTTGTGCGGCTTCTAAGTCATTGTTTTGTTTGAGACGTGTGGCGTAGTCGTATTCTTCCTCTGCGCTCAATAGCGGAAAGGCCTTAATGGCGCGCATGTACTGATCAAAGCTGTCTAATGACGAAATTGACGGTATCGTTAAAGCGTTTATGGTAAAACTCCTTAAATAAATATTAATGCTATTTTAGCACTCTAGATGTGAGAGTGCTAGTAGAAAAAAGTTCATTATATATCGTTGAGTATAAGATTATTTTATGTCCAGATTCAATTACATCAATAAAAAAAGGACGCTATTGCGTCCCTTTTTTTGAAATCAAAACTTAACTAAACGCGTCTGCGATTTGCACCAAAGCCAAATAGGGCAATTGCTAGCGCCAACAACGGCGCTGCTACTGGAAAAGGTACCGTGTTTTGTGAGTCATTTGATGATGTATTTGACACTAAAGTAGCATTGCCCGCAACTAAGTTAGCTTCTTGCGTGATACTTGTGATCTGGCTATGTTTTACACCTAAGCCATTGCTTTTGCTAGAATCAACAAAAATTATGGAGTCGAGCTGAGATTGTTTGCTGCCGTCCAAATACTGTGTGTTAGCGTGCGCGATCATGGGCAAAGCAATAAATAAACTTATTAGAAATTTTTTCATACCATTTGCCCCTTATCCAAACCTGAGTCAAGGATATACAGTGGCGAAATTTACAGCAATAGCCCG
>JANNOS010000009.1:0-9258 GCA_031399315.1 Methylophilaceae bacterium
CCTGCTCCTGCTCCTGCTCCAAGCGGCTCACCAAACATCATACAAAAAGAGTTGATGCCAGCTGTGGATATTAGCAAGAACATGATCCCACTAATCGGAGCAAATATTAGCTGGGTAGCAAATAAAGGCGACTACGGTACAGCAGGCGACGGCAATGGTCAATTTAGAATTGTGTGTGTGCCTAGCCACATGAGCAATGACGACCCGATTGTTTACCCAAATCAGCAAGGTGCGGCGCACCACCACACGTTCTTTGGCAACACCTCAGTTAATTACAAAACTGACCCAGGCAATCTTTTAAATATTGGCAACAGTGTTTGTCAAGGTGGTACTGCGAATCGTTCAGCCTATTGGATTCCTAGCTTAATTGATGCAGAAACCAATACACCAATCAAACCCAATGAAAGTGTCTGGTACTACAAAACGCAGTATGTTGTGCCTAGACAGTACATCACTGTGCCACCTAAAGGTTTGCGCTTTATCGCTGGCAACTCTAAGT
The DNA here is from genome assembly GCA_031399315.1 of Methylophilaceae bacterium. GTDB lineage: Bacteria > Pseudomonadota > Gammaproteobacteria > Burkholderiales > Methylophilaceae > Methylotenera_A. Next base: position 500 of record JANNOS010000009.1, read on the forward strand.
CTACAGTAAAACAAGCAAGCACGATTGTTGATTTTAAATGCCATGACAAAGGCAATACTAGAGAGTGGGGCAATGGAGAAACCATCCCTTCTTGTGGCGCTGGCAATGTGCTTTCAATGGGTATTTATGCACCGCAGTGTTGGGATGGTAAGAATCTAGACAGTCCTGACCATAAAGCACACATGGCTTATGCTAGCAATAGTTATTCAACCGCAAACAGATGCCCTGAAACGCACCCTGTAGCTATTCCTAAAATTTCACTGAACATCTATTGGAATGTGCCATCAAACACAGCAAAACTGCGTCTTGCGAGTGATAACTACGCCTATAACGGCAGTAATGCTGGCCACTCTGCGCATGCAGATTGGATTAACGGCTGGCAAGATGAGGTCATGACATCTATCGTTAAAAAATGCTTAAACGCAGGGCGTGAATGTCATGTAGGCTTGCTTGGCGATGGTAGAGAGTTAAGCAGATTACCATGGCCTGTGAAATAAACTTACTTTAGAATGAAAGCAGTAACCTTAAATAAAATGCCAGATGGGAATCTGGCATTTTTTTGTTACTTTTTGATTTTTTATAACGCTAGTTATTTAAAGCATAAACAGTAGAAAAGTTTAACAAGTTGCAGTTTAAATGGGTTTCGAAGTAGTGCTTTAAACGCATATTTTTTTGCAGTTTTTCGATTATTCGCCATGAACGCCCACCATGCCCATTTTAGATAAATATCAGAAAGTTTTTGCACAACAGCAACATCGCTTTTCTCTGCCACTTTAGAGTCGGTAGTCGTTACTAAACCACGCCTTATTTTTGCTTCTGAGACAGCCGTTTCGGTAGCCTTGATTTGTTCGTCTCGCCGAGCATAGCCAACACTTTCTACATGTTGTCTATACTCTAACAACACTTCTGGCAGATTAGTTAGTTTCCCAACTTCTGCAAGCCTTAAAAACAAATCTAAATCTTCTGCATAGTGGCACTCTTGACGATATCCACCAATCTTAAGAATGTCTGCTTTGCGCACAGCTATAGCGGGATGACACATATAAGTACCCGTCCCGCTCAAGTGCACAGCGTCTATCTTGTCGTGATCCGCTTCACCCCATATCTCCGCGATAGGCAAGCCTTCATCGTCAATTAACAATACCTTAGCGCCTACTGCAACACACTCAGGATGCGCTTCTAAGTATCGTATTTGATTTTCAAAACGAGTAGGTCTGCAGACATCATCATTATCCATACGGAAGATCAAATCAGCTTTTGCCAAAGCAATACCTTGGTTAAGCGTTGCCACCATACCTTTGTTTGGTCCAGAAAACACTCTGCAACGACTATCTAATTTTGCATAATACTCTAAACGCTCTAAGCTATTGTCTGTACTCCCATCATCAAGCAATAACAGTTCAAAATCAACATAGGTTTGCGCTAAAACCGACTCGACAGCCTGATCAAGATATTTCCCACCGTTATATACACAAAGTACAACACTAATAGCTGGTATCTTATTATTTTTCATATATTGTAAACATCTTAGGTTAACTGATTAAAGTAAAAAAATATACGACTAACAGCCCCATGCCATAACCAACTGGGAGCAACGGCAGAGTTATCAGCTCGCGCTTCCAGTCCAGCACTCCAAACTTGTGTTGGTAGTATAAGTTTAGTGGTATTGTCGAAATTGCACTAAGAGTCACAGCCCAGACAGCGCCCTTAAATCCATAATAGTTAAATGCTAAATAACCTAAAATATAAAGTACAATCAAATCTAGAATAATTAAATTGGTCACTAATCTAGGTTTCCCCATTGCCATAAAGCACTCACCAGATAAGCGGTAACGCAATTCAAAGACACTGACTGCTAATATTTGCAAAATCCAGCCAGCACCAGCATATCTACTATCGTAAAGTAATCCGACGATTAAACTGCCAGTTGCAAATAAAAAACCCGAGCCCAATGTACTGACGATATCAAAAGGTACGCGCAATTTATAGTAAACTGCTTTAAGTGATGCTGGGTTATTACGATATGACTCGCTCAACGCTGGAAATCCAACACTATGAATCACATTTCCAAGCAAGTCTTTTAATGACCCGACCATAAAAAATGCAGTTGCATATAAACCAAGCGTAGCTGCATCCACCAGCCCACCAAGCAACAGTCTGTCACTACTCGATAATAAAAAACCTAATATGGACGTTACAAAAATCCATTTCCCAAAGTGAAAAATTTGCTCAAATGCCTCTTTATCCCAATAAAAACGATTTTTAACGCCTGAAAACATCAAGTGACTCAGCGTAGTTGATACAGTGCTTGCAACAAGCGATGCAGCAACAAGCGCCCATACCGACTTATCAATCAGCGCCCAGATAATCATTACAATCAGCGCAATAATTTGACTAATCAGCCCAATTGCAACATTTTTACCTAAAGAAAGTTCGCGGCTAGATGTCGCTAATTTCGTTGACTCAAATCCACCAATCACAGAATTGAAACCAATCACAGCTAGTATATATGGCAACAATTCATCTCTATACACACTATCTTTTGGCCAAATATCAACAAGATTTAAACTATAAACACCCAAAGCCAACAATAGCGATAATATCCAAATGACACATCCTCGCAGCACCTGTAGCGTCCAGATAGTATTAATAAACGGTTCATCAAATCGCTTACTTTGAATTAAACTTTGTCTCAACCCCATGTCTGACAACATGATCAAGCCAAAAATAAACACATTCGCAATCGCCATCAGTCCAAAATACTCTGGCGCTAATAAGCGCGTCATAATGAGATTGCTACCAAGCCTAATGGCTTGACTCAATACATGAGATCCTGCGCTCCAAATACCTGCAGTAATGACGCGCTTTTTAAACGTATTTGATTTTTCTTCGGCTTCGGAACTAGTATGCATTTATTTTAAATAGTTTAAAAAATGAAATAGGCAAAATACTCAAAAAGTACTCATATTCACTGACAGGGTATACAACAGCAAACTAAATTGCAGCAATGCACGTAAACTGAACTTCATTCTTATTGCAAGCTTCTTGCGATGGCATTACCGCAAATATTCATCAAAGTTTGTGGCATTAAACCAAATGCTAAAAGTGCAAGCGCGTTAATACTTAATATCAATTTCATATCCACTGGCGCACTTATTGTTGCAAAGTCTTGTGGGGCATCAAAATACATCAATTTAACAATGCGTAAATAATAGAACGCTCCTATCGCGGCCATTAACACCGCAAATACCACCGCCCAAATATAGCCCGCCTGCAATGCCGCCTGCAACACGGTAAACTTAGCATAGAAACCAATTGTAGGTGGCACACCAGCCATACTGAACATCGTAATCAACATCAGTAATGCTGCCCAAGGACTGCGCTGACTTAAGCCTTTTAGATCATCTAAATTCTCCGCCTCAAAGCCTTTGCGACTTAACAGTAAAATCATGCCAAAACCAGCTAATGTCATCAACACATAAGCGCTAATGTAAAACATGCTAGATGCAAAACCATTTAAATTACCACTCATTAGCCCAAACAGTAAAAAGCCAACATGTGAAATAGTTGAGTATGCCAACATGCGTTTTAAATTGGTTTGCGCAATCGCAGTGATATTACCAATTGCGATAGACAGTACCGCCATAATCAGCAGCATATCTTGCCAATCGGCTGTAAGTGGCTGCAAGCCTTGTGCCAACAAACGAATTGCAATGGCATAAGCAGCAAATTTTGGTACTGAACCTAACAGCATGGTAATACTGGTTGGTGAACCTTGATACACATCTGGCACCCACATTTGAAAAGGCACCGCACCAAACTTAAACGCCAAGCCCGCCACAATAAATACCAAACCTAAAATAAGTACTGGATTTTTGGGATTAGTTTCTTGCAATGCACTTGTGATAGCGGAGATATTCAAACTGCCTGTCATCCCATAAATCATGCTCATACCATATAAAAGCATGCCTGAAGCCAGCGCGCCTAACACAAAATATTTCATCGCCGCCTCAGACGATTTTGCATTATCACGATCCAGTGCAACTAGTGAATACAAACATAGCGAAAGAAGCTCTAAGCCCATATAGATGGTGAGCATGCTCTGACCAGACACCATAATCATCATGCCCAGTACTGCAAACAATACCAATGCGTAATATTCACCACTGAACATATTGCGCAGTTGCATATATTGTCGCGTATATACAAACATAACGGCGCTGCCCAGCAATATCATCAGCTTAAGCACATCGGCAAGCGTGTCATCTACAAACATACCGCTAAAGGCATAACCAACTGCGGAGGTATTTGTACTTAACGTAAAATATGCCGCTACAAACAAAGTAAATTGTGCCAAGACGTATAAAATGAATTTATTTTTTACGAATAAGCCCGCCAGCAAAATCACCATGGCCATTGTCAGTACGGTGAGCTCGGGCAACACCGTTATTAAATCAATTTGAATGCTATCCATTTATAATCCGACCATGCTATATACCCGAACCTATCCCCACTACAGGTAATTTGCTAATTGCCATGTGACCCAGCCACTGCGCTGCGCTCACATGGGTAAAATCAGTAATAATTTTTGGATATACGCCTAAACCTAATACCATGACAGCTAACACCGCTAAAATTAAAAATTCACGACGGTTGATATCTTTTAGTTCAGCCACATGCGGATTAGCGACTTCACCATAAAATACGCGTTTTACCATCCATAAAGTATAAGCTGCGCCAAATATAAGCGTAGTCGATGCTAAAAACGCCACCCAGAAATTATGTTTAACGGCAGCCAAAATCACCATAAACTCGCCCACAAAACCAGAGGTGCCTGGTAGGCCACTATTGGCCATCGCAAAGAGCACCGCAAATGCAGCAAACATCGGCATAGTATTCACCACACCACCGTAATCGGCGATTTGACGACTATGCATACGGTCATACAAAACGCCTACGCACAAAAACATCGCTGCGGAAATAAAACCATGTGAAATCATCTGCACTATCGCGCCTTCTAGTCCCAATTGACTAAATATAAAGAAGCCTAGCGTGACAAAACCCATGTGCGAAATTGAAGAGTAAGCAATCAGCTTCTTCATATCTTTTTGCACCAAGGCAACCAGTGCAATGTACACAATCGCGATTAAAGATAAAGTAATCATAAAACCAGATAAGTAATGTGCGCCATCTGGCGCAATCGGCATAGCAAAGCGTAAAAAGCTATAGCCGCCAAGTTTCAGCATAATCGCAGCCAACACAACCGAGCCGCCAGTAGGCGCTTCTACGTGCGCATCTGGCAACCAAGTATGTACTGGCCACATAGGAATTTTGACTGCAAACGCCATAAAAAACGCCATAAAAATAAGCACTTGCTCTTTCAAAGTGAGCGGCAACTGGTAGTAATCAGTCACTTCAAAACTGCCTGCTTGGTGATATAAATAGATAAACGCTACCAGCATCAATAACGAACCCAATAAGGTGTATAAGAAGAATTTAATAGTCGCGTAAACTCGGTTCGCACCGCCCCAAATACCAATCACCAAAAACATTGGAATCAGCATCGCCTCCCAAAACACATAGTACAAAATGCCATCTAAAGCACTAAATACGCCTATCATAAGGCCACTCATGATGAGAAAAGCCGCCATATATTGCGCAATATTTTTGGTAATGACTTCCCAAGCAGCAATAATCACAATGACTGTTGTAAAGCTCGTAAGTAATATCAATGGGGCAGATATACCATCAACACCTAAATGGTAGTTAATATTAAAACTAGGTATCCACTGCACTGCTTCTTCAAACTGGAATGCGCCTTTAGCAAAATCAAATCTAGTATAAAGCGGCAAAGTGGCAAAAAAAGCAGCCAAACTGCTCGCCAAAGCAAGCCAGCGCGTTAAATATGCCTTGTTGTCACCACCAAGCAGCAACAGCACAATGCCCGCCAATATTGGTAGCCAGATAGCCGTGCTTAACACATAGTTACTTAAAATATTAGCCTGTAGCATTTAATTTATTTTTATAAAGAAAGTAAGAAACAAAAATACGCCAATAATCATTGCGAACGCATAGTGATAAATAAGACCCGATTGCAAATGACGAATCGCTTGAGAAATGCGGCCAATCAACCTCGCTGTACCATTCACAAGCGTACCATCAATCAATTCAACATCACCAATTTGCCATAGCTTTTCGCCAAGCTTACGTGCGCCACCAGCAAAAAAGCGCTCATAAAAGCGATCAAAGCCATATTTGTTCTCTAAAATTTGATTAATGCCGCTACAACGTTTTTGTATTAAAGCGGGGATATCAGGCCGCACCATATAAAAGAACCAAGCCAAAGCAACACCGCTAGCGGCCAGTACAAAGGGCATGGTTGCAAAACCATGTAAAGCCATGCCTGCTGGCGTATGTAAGATATTAATAAAGTGATGGGTGAGCTCATGCATTGCTGGATGTGTGTCGACATTCACATAAATTGCATCTGTAAAAAATTGTCCGTATAACATTGGGACAATCGCAATGTAGCCGATAAATAGTGAGGGAATGGCTAATAAAATTAACGGTAATTTCACAACCCAGCCAGACTCATGCGGATTATCGTTTGGGCCTAAGCCATGATGGTGACCATGATCATCAGCGTGTTCATGATGTTTAAGCGCGCGCCATTTTTCTTTACCATGGAACACCAAGAAATAAAGCCTAAACGAATAGAACGCCGTCACAAAAACACCCGCAAGCACCGCAAAATAAGCAAAACCACTGCCTGTTATATGCGAGAATTTTACCGCTTCGATAATACTATCTTTCGAATAAAAGCCAGCAAAAAATGGTGTGCCTATTAGCGCAAGTGAGCCGATGAGTGAGGTAACCCATGTCACAGGCATATATTTTTTTAAATTGCCCATATGGCGAATATCTTGATCGTGATGCATGCCCATAATCACCGCGCCAGCCGCTAAGAAAAGCAAAGCTTTAAAAAACGCATGCGTCATGAGGTGAAAAATGGCAACTGAATAAGCTGAAGCACCTAACGCTACCGTCATATATCCCAATTGAGACAAAGTAGAATACGCCACAACACGTTTAATATCGTTTTGGATAATCCCCAAAAACCCCATAAATAATGCAGTAATAGCGCCAATAATCATCACGAAAGAAAGCGCAGTATCAGATAACTCAAACAGTGGTGACATGCGCGCCACCATAAAAATACCCGCGGTCACCATGGTCGCTGCATGAATCAAAGCAGAAATCGGCGTTGGGCCTTCCATTGAATCTGGCAACCATACATGTAGTGGCACTTGTGCGGATTTACCCATCGCGCCAATAAATAGCAAAATACAAGTCACAGTCATCAGCGACCATGGTAAATTTGGAATGATATTAACTTTCACATCCGCAAGGTTAGGCGCCACCTGAAATACGGTTGCATAATCTAAACTACCGCAGTAATACAGCACCATGCCGATACCTAGTAAAAAACCAAAGTCACCCACACGGTTGACTAAAAACGCCTTCAAGTTTGCGTAGATAGCACTTGGGCGCGTGTACCAAAAACCAATCAATAAATAAGAAACTAGACCAACCGCTTCCCAGCCAAAAAATAATTGCATGAAATTATTACTCATTACCAGCATTAACATTGCGAACGTAAACAATGAAATATAGCTGAAGAAGCGCACGTAGCTTGGATCTTCATGCATATAACCGATGGTATAAATATGCACCATGAGCGAAACAAATGTGACAACTACCATCATCATGGCAGTTAAGTTATCGATAAGAAATCCAACGCTCAATGTTAATTCGCCAGATTGTAACCAAGTGTAGAGATTGTAGTTGGCATGGTAACCATCCATAGTTGCATTCAACACACAAGCCGAGAGTGCAAATGCAGCGCCAACAGCGACAATGGTAATAACATGCGCTGCTGCACGCGGCAATTTACAGCCAAGCAAACCCACTACCGCCGCAGCAACTAGCGGTAATAACGGAATCCAAATTAATAGGACTTGCATATTCATATAATTAAGTACATTTAACCTTTTAACCAATTAGCCATTTAAAGAGTTCAAATCATCTACATTAATGGTGCGTAAATTACGGAAAAGTACAACTAAAATCGCCAAGCCAATCGCAGACTCTGCCGCAGCTACCGTGAGTATAAAGAACACAAACACTTGGCCAGCAATGTCATTTAAATAATAAGAAAAGGCAATAAAATTCAAATTCACAGCTAGCAACATCAGCTCAATACACATCAGCAAAATAATCACATTTTTACGATTTAGAAAAATGCCAATCACGCTAATTGCAAATAGCAGTGCGCCTAAAATAAGGTAATGTGAAAGAGTTACCATTTAAGACCTTGCATTATGATTTTTCCTCGCTTTTAGGCTCAGGCGCTGCTTCTCGTGTTGTTTCTATGGTTGCATCCATTTTTACAATACGCAAACGATCTTGCTTTTTAGCCAATACTTGCTCCGACGCATTCATCGATTTGCTTTCTTTTCTATCTCTAAGCGTGAGCGTAATTGCAGCAACAATCGCCACCAGTAACACAACTGAAGCCAATTCAAATACCAATAAATAATCGGTATAAAGCACACGCCCAAGTTCGGCAGTATTACTATAGCCCGCAGCGTGCGTCACATTCTGTGGTTCGAAGCACACAGCGGACTCATCTGCCAGAATCCGTTCCTGAGCCGCTGAACATCAAATGGGATTCCGGATCACTTCGCCCTCGCGGGCGG
>JANNOS010000072.1:0-21688 GCA_031399315.1 Methylophilaceae bacterium
TGTTGGCCAACGTAACGACTGGAAAAAAGCCTATGTGAGCTTGAAGCCAGGCCAAGAAATTAACTTCGCAGCGGGCGAATAAGGAGAGAAGATATGGCATTAGTAAAAGTCAAACCAACTTCCCCCGGCCGTCGTGGTGTAGTTAAAGTAGTTACACCAGATTTGTATAAAGGCAAGCCACACGCGCCGCTGTTGGAAAGTCAAAGTAGAAACGCAGGCCGTAATAATAACGGCCGTATTACAGTACGTCATCAAGGTGGTGGTCATAAACAGCATTATCGCTTAATTGACTTCCTTCGTAATAAAGATGGTATTCCAGCAAAAGTAGAGCATATTGAGTACGATCCAAATCGTACGGCGCATATCGCATTGCTTTGCTATGCCGATGGTGAGCGTCGTTATATTATCGCACCACAAGGCATTGCTGCTGGAGCACAATTAATTAGCGGTGCAGAAGCACCAATTAAAGTAGGCAATGCATTGCCATTGCGTAACATACCTGTTGGTAGCACGATACATTGTATCGAGTTGCAACCTGGTAAAGGTGCGCAAATCGCTCGTTCAGCAGGCACTTCTGTGCAATTGTTAGCGCGTGAAGGTGCTTATGCGCAGTTGCGTTTACGTTCTGGTGAAGTACGTCGTGTTCACGTTGATTGCAAGGCAACACTAGGTGTTGTGGGCAATGAAGAGCATTCACTTCGTTCTATCGGTAAAGCTGGTGCAATGCGCTGGCGTGGTGTTCGCCCAACCGTTCGTGGTGTGGTGATGAACCCAGTTGATCACCCGCACGGTGGTGGTGAAGGTAGAACGGCAGCTGGTATGAATCCAGTGAGCCCATGGGGTGTTAAAACTAAGGGTTATCGTACACGTAGCAGCAAACGTACAGATAATATGCGTATTAGTCGTCGTCCGAGAGGCGTAAGGTAATCATATGGCACGTTCACTTAAAAAAGGCCCATTTATTGATGGCCATTTGGCAAAAAAAGTAGAGGTTGCAGCAACGACGCGCGATCGTAAACCAATTAAAACTTGGTCACGTCGCTCTACAATATTCCCAAATTTTATTGGTTTAACTATCGCGGTGCACAACGGCAAGCAACACATACCTGTGCTCATTTCTGAAAACATGGTAGGTCACAAGCTTGGTGAATTTGCGCTAACACGCACGTTCAAAGGTCATGCGGCTGATAGAAAAGCAAGTAAATAAGAGGCTCAATATGCAAGTAACCGCAATATTAAAAGGCGTACACCTATCACCGCAAAAAGCGCGTTTGGTGGCTGACCTTGTACGTGGCAAAAAAGTTGACCATGCGCTTAACATTTTAAATTTCACACCTAAAAAAGGTGCTGAAGTGATTAAAAAAGTGGTGGAATCTGCAATTGCAAATGCCGAACACAATAATGGTGCTGATATCGATGAGTTGAAAGTAACTTCAATTTATGTTGATAAAGGCATCGTGCTTAAACGTATTCGTCCTCGTGCAAAAGGTCGCGCAGGTCGTATTATTAAACCTACCTGCCACATTCATGTGACTGTAGGCGATGGCTCTGATAAAAAGGCTAAGGCTTAAATATGGGACAAAAAATACATCCAATTGGTTTCCGCCTGAGTGTCAATAAGAATTGGTCCTCACGTTGGTACGCAAATAGCAAAAACTTCCCTGAAATGTTGCAAAGCGACATTAAAGTGCGGGCGTTTTTAAATAAAAAATTGGCTGCCGCTGCGGTGAGTAAGATCATCATTGAGCGCCCAGCTAAGAATGCAAAAATTACCATACACAGCGCCCGTCCTGGTGTGGTGATTGGTAAAAAAGGTGAAGATATTGAATCTTTACGCTCTGCCTTGCAAGGCATGATGGGTGTACCAGTGCATTTAAATATTGAGGAAGTGCGCAAGCCAGAAATCGACGCAACATTGATTGCACAATCGATTGCTCAGCAATTAGAAAAACGTGTGATGTTCCGTCGTGCAATGAAACGTGCCATGCAAAATGCAATGCGTTTAGGTGCGCAAGGTATCAAAATTATGAGCTCAGGCCGTTTGAATGGTATTGAAATTGCACGTACCGAATGGTATCGCGAAGGCCGTGTACCATTACATACATTGCGCGCAGATATTGATTATGGTGTTGCTGAGGCTCTAACGACCTACGGTATTATTGGTATTAAAGTGTGGGTGTTCAAAGGCGAAATTTTTGCTGATAACGTACAAGCGCCAATCGGCGCAACACAATCAGCTGCAACACCTGAAGCAGAACCAGAGAAAAAAGTAAGAAAGCCGAGGGCTAAAGATGCTGCAACCGTCTAGACAAAAATACCGCAAGATGCAAAAAGGCCGTAACAAAGGCATTGCAACGACGGGTAATAAAGTAAGTTTTGGTGATTTTGGATTAAAAGCCATTGGTCGCGGCCGTTTAACGGCACGCCAAATTGAGGCAGCGCGTCGTGTGATGACTCGCCACATTAAACGTGGTGGTCGCGTATGGATTCGCATTTTCCCAGATCAACCAATTTCTAAAAGACCAGCTGAAGTGCGTATGGGTACTGGTAAAGGTAGTACCGAGTACTACGTTGCGCAAATTCAACCTGGCAAAATGTTATACGAGATGGACGGCGTGAGCGAAGAGCTAGCGCGTGAAGCGTTCCGTTTGGCAGCTGCTAAGTTGCCAATTGAAACGACTTTCATGACACGTCAGCTTGGTAGTTAAGAAAAGGCGAAACAACATGAAAGCAACCGAATTAAGAGCAAAAAGTGTAGACGAGCTCAATGTCGAACTTGTGGAATTACGCCGCGCGCAATTTTCACAACGCATGCAGTTGGCTACGCAACAATTAAACAAAGTAGATCAGCTAGGCAAGATACGCAAGGATGTCGCGCGTGTTAAGACAGTAATGGCTGAGAAAGCGAAACAGGGTAAATGATGACCGAAACTAAAACGACAGGTGCTGCAAAAGTAGTGCGTAGCTTAAGCGGTCGCGTAGTGAGCGATAAAATGGATAAAACTGTTACCGTATTAGTAGAGCGCAAAGTAAAGCATCCACTCATTGGTAAAGTTGTGGTGAAATCAAATAAATTTCATGCGCACGATGAAAAAAATGAATGTAAAGAAGGTGACTTAGTGACCATCGCCGAAAGCCGCCCAATGTCTAAAACAAAAACATGGGTAGTAAGTAAGATAGTAAAGGTAGCAAAATAGTAATATAAAAGGTTTTTTGGCTTGCTACAAACCAAGAATACCTAGTATAATGTTGGACTTTTCGGTACTCGTGAACTTTAGTTGTATTAGCTAATGCTCATAAAAAGCAAGTACCCCAATACTGACCGTGGTCTACTGGCCGTTTAGGATTTTTTAATTAAAATCAAGCGGCTGGTGTTGGTTTAACGGATTAAGTTGGAGATTTATCTCATGATTCAAATGCAATCTAGGCTAGAAGTTGCCGATAACACTGGTGCTCGCTCCGTGCAATGCATCAAAGTGTTGGGTGGCTCTAAACGCCGTTACGCTGGTATAGGCGACATTATCAAGGTCAGCATTAAAGATGCTGCGCCACGTGGTCGCGTTAAAAAAGGCGAAGTTTACAGTGCTGTTGTGGTGCGTACCGCTAAAGGTGTGCGCCGTCCTGATGGCTCACTCATTAAATTTGACGCAAATGCCGCTGTGTTACTCAACAATAAATTAGAGCCAATTGGTACCCGTATTTTCGGCCCAGTGACACGTGAGATTCGTAGTGAGCGTTTCATTAAGATCGTTTCATTAGCACCTGAAGTATTGTAAGAGCAGGGATAAGATATGAGCAAAATTCATAAAGGCGACCAAGTCGTTTTAAATACAGGTAAAGATAAAGGCAAACAAGGCACTGTGCTACGTGTTCTTGAAACTGGCCATGTTGTGGTTGAGGGTTTAAATGTGGCTAAAAAACACGCTAAACCAAACCCAATGAAGGGCGTTACTGGCGGTATTGTCAGTAAAGAGATGCCAATTAATATTTCTAATGTTGCATTATTTAATACTGCAACGAAAAAAGCTGACCGTGTAGGTTACAAAGTTTTGAAAGACGGCAAAAAAGTGCGCGTATTCAAATCTAACGGTGAAGCAGTGGACGCATAGGATAAATTATGGCGCGCTTAAAACAATTTTATAAAGACTCCGTTGTTAAAAAAATGACAGAGCAATTCGGCTACACTTCAGTCATGCAAGTGCCTCGCATTGAAAAAATCACCTTGAATATGGGTGTCGGCGAAGCGGTTGCAGATAAAAAAGTGATGGAAAATGCAGTTGGTGATATGGAAAAAATTGCTGGTCAAAAAGTAATTGTGACCAAAGCTAAAAAATCTGTTGCTGCATTTAAAATTCGTGATGACTATCCTGTTGGTTGCAAAGTGACCTTGCGTCGCGAGCGTATGTACGAATTTTTGGACCGTCTTATTACCGTTGCTATTCCACGTATTCGTGACTTCCGCGGTATCCCAGCGAAATCATTTGATGGTCGTGGTAATTACAACATGGGTGTTAAAGAGCAAATCATATTCCCTGAAATTGAATATGACAAAATTGACGCGATTCGCGGCATGAATATTACGATTACTACAACGGCAAAAACAGATGAAGAAGCTAAAGCATTGCTTTCTGCATTTAGTTTTCCTTTTAGAGGTTAAGACATGGCTAAAACATGTATGACAGAACGCGAGCTTAAACGCCGCGCAACAGTAAAAAAATTCGCAGAGAAGCGCGATGCTTTGAACGTAATTATCAATGATCAAAAAGCGAGTGCTGAAGATCGTCGTGAAGCACGTGCAAAATTGCAAAGTCTGCCACGTAATTCAAGCCCAGTGCGTCTGCGTAATCGCTGTGCGCTGACAGGCCGTCCACGTGGTGTTTATAGTAAATTCGGTATTGCGCGTAGTAAATTGCGCGACTTGATGATGAGTGGCCAAGTGCCAGGCATTATCAAAGCTAGCTGGTAACGGAGGAATAGATTTATGAGTATGAGTGATCCGATTGCCGATATGCTAACGCGTATTCGTAATGCGCAAAGTGTAAACAAGCTTACTGTTTCTATGCCCGCTTCTAAACTTAAAGGCGCTATTGCTAGCGTGCTTAAAGATGAGGGTTATATTGATGACTTTGCTGTGCAGACAAATGACGGCAAGCCTGTATTAAATATTAGCTTGAAATATTATGCTGGTCGCCCAGTAATCGAGAAAATTGACCGCGTTAGTAAGCCTGGTCTTCGCGTTTACAAAGGTAGCCAAAATATACCTAAAGTGATGAATGGTCTTGGTGTGACAATATTGTCTACATCCAAGGGTGTAATGACAGATCGTAAAGCACAAGCAGCCGGTATCGGTGGCGAAGTGCTGTGCGTAGTAGCTTAAGGAGAAGCAAATGTCACGTGTTGCTAAAAATCCAGTCGCTATTCCAGAAAAAGTTGAAGTTACATTAACGCCAAACAGCATTGCAGTGAGTGGCCCATTGGGCAAGCTTTCACAGTCTTTGACTAATGCGGTTGAATTAAAGCGCGAAGGTGAAACAATTACTTTTGCTGCGGCTAACGATAGCAAGCATTCAAGCGCGATGTCAGGTACTCTACGTGCGCTTGTGGCTAATATGGTGCAAGGTGTTTCAGCTGGTTTTACGCGTAAATTAACATTGGTTGGAGTTGGTTATAAAGCCAATGCGCAAGGCGCGATGCTTAATTTGGAGTTGGGTTATTCACATCCAATTAACCACAAAATGCCTATTGGTGTTACGGTGCAAACGCCTACTCCAACAGAAGTTATTTTGACTGGTGCTGATAAGCAAGTAGTTGGTCAAGTGGCTGCGCAAATCCGTGCTTATCGTGCGCCAGAGCCTTATAAGGGCAAGGGTGTTCGCTATGCAGATGAAGTGGTAGCGATTAAAGAAACTAAAAAGAAATAGTTAGACTGAAAAAATAATTAGGACTTAAAGATAATGAACAACGTAAATAACCGCTTGCGCCGTGCACGTAAAACCCGTGCCAAAATTGCCGAGTTAAAAGTTACACGTTTAAGCGTGCATCGTACTAATACGCATATTTATGCGCAAATTATTACTGAAACTGGCGATAAAGTTATTGTAAGCGCTTCAACAGTTGAAGCTGATGTACGTAAAAAAGTAAAAAATGGTGGCAACGTAGAAGCCGCTGCAGTAATTGGTAAGTTAATTGCCGAAAAAGCAAAAAAAGCTGGTGTTACCACTGTGGCTTTTGATCGTTCAGGCTACAAATACCATGGTCGTATCAAGGCGTTAGCAGATGCTGCGCGTGAAAACGGCTTGTCATTCTAATTAGGCGAGACAGATAATGGCTAAAGAAATCGAACAACAATCACAGCAAACTGATGGTTTGCGTGAAAAAATGATTACCGTAAACCGTGTAAGTAAAACGGTAAAAGGTGGTCGTATTATGAGTTTCGCTGCGTTAACAGTAGTTGGCGATGGTGATGGTGCAGTTGGCATGGGTAAAGGCAAAGCACGTGAAGTGCCAGTAGCTGTACAAAAAGCCATGGATGAAGCGCGTCGCGGTATGCTAAAAATTAATTTGAACAACGGTACTTTGCATCACGCAGTAACTGGTGTACATGGCGCGGCTAAAGTATTTATTCAGCCAGCTTCTGAAGGTACTGGCATTATTGCAGGTGGCGCAATGCGTGCGATATTTGAAGTAATGGGTGTTACCAACGTTGTTGCTAAATGCATTGGCTCAACTAATCCTTACAATTTGGTTCGTGCTACATTAAATGGCTTAGAGTCAATGAACACGCCTGCAGAAATCGCTGCAAAGCGTGGTAAATCTGTAGAAGAAATTAGAGGTTAATGATGGCTACAGCTAAAACTGAAGATACAAAAGTAAAAGCTAGTGCAAAAAGTAAAGTTGTTGCGCCAGTTAAAACAGAAACAAAAGCAAAATCAGCTGCAATGATTAAAGTTACGCTCATTAGAAGTGTGATTGGACGTATTGAGGCGCATAAAGCGACCGTAAAAGGTCTAGGCCTCCGTCGTATGCACCACACTGTAACAGTACAAGATACACCAGAAATTCGCGGCATGATTAATGCTGTGAACTATCTCTTAAAGGTAGAGGCATAATGCAATTAAATACAATCAAGCCTGCTGAAGGCGCAAAAAAAGAACGTCGCCGTGTTGGCCGTGGCATTGGCTCTGGCTTAGGTAAAACAGCTGGCCGTGGTCATAAAGGTCAAAAATCACGTACTGGTGGCTTTCATAAAGTTGGTTTTGAGGGCGGTCAAATGCCTTTGCAACGTCGCTTACCAAAGCGTGGTTTTAAGTCTATGACTAAAGCAAATACAGCGCGTATCCGGACAAGTGAGCTGTTGGAGCTTGATGTAGATGTGATTGATTTGTTGGCTTTGAAAGCAGCAAAACTTGTTTCAGGTTCAGTAAAAGCTGCAAAAGTGTATTTGTCTGGTGAGTTAACTAAAAAAGTAAAAGTGCAAGGGTTGTTGCTGACTAAAGGTGCACGTGCTGCGATTGAAGCGGCTGGTGGCAAAGTTGTTGAAGCTTAATAATAAAAAATAGTCGAGAATCGCATTGGCCCAAGATAGTCTTTTAAAATCGGTAGGTAAAATGAGCGAACTGAAAAGTCGCTTATGGTTTGTGTTGGGTGCGTTGGTGGTGTATCGACTGGGTGCGCATATTCCAGTACCAGGAATAGATCCAACAGTGTTAAAGCAGTTATTTGATTCGCAAAGCGGTGGCATTCTGGGCATGTTTAACATGTTCTCTGGCGGCGCGCTGGCACGCTTTACAGTGTTTGCTTTGGGTATTATGCCGTATATTTCTGCGTCAATTATTATGCAGTTAGCAACGGTTGTTTCTCCTAAATTGGAGCAACTTAAAAAAGAAGGTGAAGCAGGCAGGCGCGCCATCACTAAATATACACGGTATGGCACAGTTTTTCTGGCTACGTTTCAAGCGCTAGGTATTGCTATTGCCCTCGAAGGTCAAGCAGGCTTGGTGCTAGATCCAGGAATGGCATTTAGATTGACTGCGGTGGTGACACTGGTAAGTGGCACCATGTTTTTAATGTGGTTGGGTGAACAAATTACAGAACGCGGTATTGGTAATGGCATTTCAATCATCATATTTGCGGGTATTGTGGCGGGTTTACCAAGCGCAATTAGTGGCACATTAGAGTTGGCGCGTACAGGCGCTTTCTCAATACCATTGGTCATGTTTTTGTTTGCAGCTGTGTTGTTGGTAACTGCTTTGGTGGTGTTTGTAGAGCGTGGTCAACGTAAGATTACGGTTAACTATGCAAAGCGCCAAGTAGGTAATAAAGTGTATGGTGGCCAAACAACGCACTTGCCTTTGAAGCTCAATATGGCGGGTGTAATACCACCAATTTTTGCCTCAAGTATTATTTTATTTCCAGCAACCTTGGCTGGGTGGTTTGGTAGCAGTGAAAAATTGTATTGGCTAAAAGACATCAGTAATGCGTTGTCCCCTGGTCAGCCGATTTATATTTTGTTTTTTGCATCAGCAATTATATTTTTCTGTTTCTTTTATACGGCGTTGGTATTTAACCCCAAAGAAACTGCGGACAACTTAAAGAAGAGTGGTGCATTTGTGCCGGGTATACGCCCAGGTGAGCAAACTGCAAAATATATTGATACGATTATGGGCCGCTTGACTTTGATAGGCGCGATTTATATTACCTTGGTGTGTTTGTTGCCTGAGTTTTTGACATTGAAATTTAATACCCCATTTTATTTTGGTGGTACTTCACTGCTGATTATTGTAGTGGTCACAATGGATTTTATGACACAAGTGCAATCACACTTGATGTCACATCAGTATGAAGGGTTGCTGAAAAAAGCGAATTTTAAAGGTGGCGCAGGATCGCGCTAGCTGGTAAATGTCGAAAGAAGACCGCATTGAGATGCAAGGTGAGATTTTAGAAAATCTCCCAAATGCGACCTTTAAGGTAATGTTAGAAAATGGACACACAGTATTAGGTTATATCTCGGGGAAAATGCGTATGCATTATATTCGTATTCTACCCGGTGATAAGGTGACAGTAGAGATGACACCTTATGATTTAACAAGAGCGCGCATAACATTCCGCGTGAAGTAATTAAAATAGAGTTGGTAGCGAGAGGTAAATTATGAGAGTTCGTGCATCAGTTAAAACATTGTGCCGTAACTGTAAAGTTGTTCGTCGTCGCGGTGTTGTGCGTATCATTTGCACTGACCCACGTCATAAACAACGTCAAGGTTAATGGTGGTAGCAGCTGCTTGTTTGGTTTGAAGTCTTTTAGAATTTGTTAAAACCTACATAAGCTGTTAGAATTGAAGGCTTTTTTATTTGGTCGTAAGTAATTTGCGATTCATTTTGGAGTGAAAGTATGGCTCGTATTGCTGGGGTAAATATCCCGAATAATAAACACGCAGAAATTGCATTAACCGCAATATTCGGCATCGGTAGAAATACAGCACAAAAAATTTGTGTTGCTGCTGGTGTTCTGGCGACTACAAAAGTTAAAGATTTAAACGATGCGGATGTTGAAAAACTTCGTGACGAAGTGGCCAAGGTAAAAGTAGAAGGCGATTTACGTCGTGAAGTATCTATGAACATTAAACGTTTAATGGATTTAGGATGCTATCGTGGTGTACGTCATCGCCGTGGCTTGCCTGTTCGTGGTCAGCGTACTAAAACGAATGCGCGTACGCGTAAAGGCCCAGTTAAAGCCATTAAACAAGCAAAATAGAGCACTACAAGCTAAGTAATTAATTTTATTAAGATTCATTGGTAAGGATAGTACGACATGGCAAAAGCTAATGTACGTGTAAGAAAAAAAGTTAAAAAGAACATTGCCGAGGGCATTGCCCACGTGCACGCTTCATTTAACAACACGATTATTACAATCACTGACCGTCAAGGTAATGCCCTCTCATGGGCAACATCTGGCGGCCAAGGGTTTAAAGGCTCACGTAAAAGTACACCATTTGCTGCACAAGTTGCAGCAGAGGTTGCTGGTAAATCTGCCCAAGAGTCTGGAGTAAAAAATTTAGAAGTGCGCATTAAAGGTCCAGGCCCAGGCCGTGAATCTGCAGTACGTGCACTTAACGCAGCTGGTTTTAAAATTACCAGCATTACTGATGTGACGCCAGTGCCGCACAACGGTTGCCGTCCACCTAAGAAACGCAGAATTTAGTTTCGCCGCGTTTAAGCAAATAAAGATTACTGGAGAACTATCTTGGCTAGAAATTTAGACCCTAAATGCCGTCAGTGCCGCCGTGAAGGCGAAAAGTTATTTTTGAAAGCTGAAAAATGCTTCACAGATAAATGCGCGATTGAAAAACGTAACTTCCCACCTGGCCAGCATGGCCAACGTCGTAATTCACGTTTATCAGACTACGGTGTGCAATTGCGTGAAAAACAAAAAGTACGCCGTATTTATGGCATTTTAGAAGGCCAGTTCCGCAGCTATTATGCTGAGGCTGATCGTCAAAAAGGCATTACAGGCGAAAATTTATTGCAATTGTTAGAGTGTCGTTTGGATAATGTTGCTTTTCGCATGGGCCTAGGTGGTTCGCGTACAGAGGCTCGCCAAATCGTGCGTCATAACAGTATTTTAGTCAATGGTAAGCGTGTGAACATTCCTTCATATCAAGTAAAAGCGGGTGATGTGGTTTCTGTGGCTGAAGCTTCAAAAACACAATTACGTATTAAAGGCGCGCTTGAGGCTGCAGAGCAACGTGGCTTCCCAGCTTGGTTGGAAGTAGACGTGAAAGCGTTGACAGGCACATTTAAATCAAAACCACAGCGTGATGATTTGCCTTCAACCATTAACGAATCGCTTGTTGTTGAGTTGTATTCTAAGTAATCAAGCCTAATTTAAGAACATTATTTAGGTTAAAACCGTTACTAACAAAATTACGCAAGGAATTTTATGCAAAACAATCCAACTGAATACTTGAAACCACATGTTGTCGATGTAGAAGTAATTACTCCATTACGTGCTCGCGTAACGCTAGAGCCGATGGAGCGTGGTTTTGGCTATACATTAGGTAATGCACTACGTCGCGTACTATTATCATCAATTCCAGGCTTTGCAATTACTGAAGTTAAAATTGATGGTGTTGTGCATGAGTACTCAACTATTGATGGTGTACAAGAAGACGTTGTTGATATTTTACTTAACCTTAAAGGTGTGGCATTAAAGCTTAATAATAAATCTGAAACGATTTTGACTTTAAGTAAATCAACAGAAGGTGTAGTGACTGCTGCTGATTTTGATACGGGGCATGATGCTGAAATCGTGAACCCAAATCATGTGATTGCGCACTTAACTAAAGGTGGTAAACTCAATTTAGAAGTTAAAGTTGAAATGGGTCGTGGTTATCAGCCAGTGCCTGCGCGTCAAAAAGCCAATGAAGAAGACCGTGTGTTAGGTTTTATTATGGTGGACGCATCATTCAGCCCAATTAATAAAGTCAGTTATCAAGTTGAGAGCGCACGTGTAGAGCAGCGTACTGACTTAGATAAATTGATTATGGATGTAGAAACGAACGGTATTATCGAGCCAGAACAAGCGATTCGTGATGCTGCACGTATTTTGATTGGTCAGTTATCTGTATTCGCTAATTTAGAAGGCTCACCAAGCGAAGTGGAAGTAAAATCTGCACCACAGGTTGATCCAATTCTATTGCGTCCAGTGGATGATTTAGAGTTAACTGTGCGTTCTGCTAACTGCTTAAAAGCAGAAAATATTTTCTACATTGGTGACTTAATTCAACGTACTGAAAATGAGTTATTAAAAGCACCAAACTTGGGTAGAAAATCGTTGAATGAAATTAAAGATGTACTCGCAACTAAGGGCCTGACATTAGGCATGAAGCTTGAAAATTGGCCGCCAGTTGGCTTAGAAAAAGCGTAATCAATTAAGTAAAGAAACTTTAAGGAATTACTATGCGTCACGGTAATAGCAATCGTAAATTAAATCGTACTAGCAGCCACAGAGCCGCTATGTTCCGCAATATGTCTGTATCTTTATTACGTCATGAGATTATTAGAACGACTTTGCCTAAAGCAAAAGAGTTGCGTAAATATGCAGAGCCATTGATTACATTAGGCAAAGATGCAACTTTAGCAAACCGTCGTTTAGCGTTTAGTCGCTTACGTGATCGTGACATTGTTGGTAAGTTGTTTGGCGAACTTGGCCCACGCTACAATGCACGTAACGGCGGTTATTTACGTATTTTGAAGTGCGGTTTCCGCAATGGCGACAATGCACCTATGGCGCTTGTTGAGTTGGTAGACCGTCCAGATACAAGCACTGAAGCGGTTTCAGCAGAATAAAGTCACAGTAATTCAATAAAAAAGCCAGCTTTATGCTGGCTTTTTTATTAGCAAGATAATTACTAGTCAGTTTAGAAACTTTTGAATGTCATTTGCATCAAACGGCCAATTCAGTTCAGCTTTCATGTCAACTCGTAGTAACACAGGTATTCGCACCCCATATTGTTCCAGCAGCAATTCATTATCAGCAATATCAATAATTTTGAGTGTAAAAGCTTTAGCGTAATTTATTAAAAGTGACTGTGCTGAATCACACAGGTGACAGTGTGAGGTTGAGTATAAAATAAGCTGTTTAGGCATCTCGCCTATTTTAAGCGCTAATTTTCATGCAAATGTAAAATAAGCATAAAAATAAATCATAATAACGTTTTAAGTTGTTTTCTCACTATCAAGGTTTAAGTATGTCTGAGCCACAAGAAGCCAAAGAAAGCCTATCAGAGAGCCTCCAGCAGGTGATTACTCTATTGGAAAAGCACAAGCTTGTGGAAGGGCTTGTGCATAAGCAAGATATGCCCAAGCATGACCTTGTTGAGTCGATGTTACACAAGAAAAACCTAATTGAACTGCAAACCAAATTAGATGCATTACACTCTGCAGACGTTGCACATATTCTAGAAGCCCTGCCTTTACAAGACAGGCTAAACCTTTGGGAACTAGTAAAAGCAGATAGAGACGGTGAAATTCTGCTTGAAGTATCAGATTCAGTCAGACAAAGCTTAATTGCAGATATGGATTCGCGCGAGTTGCTGGCGGCTGCTGAGCAACTTGATGCTGATGAACTCGCAGATTTAGCACCAGACTTACCAAAAGACGTTTTACAAGATTTAATGGATAGCTTGGATGCGCACAACCGTGAGCGTTTGCAATCTACACTTTCCTATCCTGAAGATGCCGTTGGCGCACACATGGATTTTGATGTTGTAACGATTCGTGAAGATATTACTTTAGAAGTGGCACTACGATATTTGCGTCGCTTGGGAAGTTTGCCAGAGCTAACCGATAAGTTATTTGTGGTTGATAGAGATGATATTTTGCAAGGGGTGTTGCCTCTAAAGCGGCTGGTAGTGAATGATTTAGAGGCGAATGTCGCAGACGTAATGGCGACCGATGCAGTAATATTTCACCCAGAAGACATTACTGATGAGGCAGCCCAGGCATTTGAGCGCTACGACCTAGTGACAGCACCAGTAGTAGATTCAAAAAATAAACTAGTAGGGCGTATTACAGTAAATGCAGTGATGGATTTTATCCGCGATGAATCTGAGTCCGACATGCTCTCAATGGCAGGTTTACGTGATGAGGAAGATTTTTTCGCATCGGTATGGAAATCGGTACAAAACCGTTGGGCATGGCTCGCAATTAATCTTGTGACCGCAATCGTAGCTTCGCGCGTTATTGGTTTGTTTGAAGGCTCAATCGAAAAAATAGTCGCTCTGGCAGCGTTGATGCCGATTGTCGCGGGCATAGGAGGTAACTCAGGCAACCAAACCACTACCATGATTGTGCGCGGCTTGGCCTTGGGACAAATCTCATCGCACAATATGAAGTCTTTAGTCAAAAAAGAGCTTGGCGTCGCGCTGTTAAATGGTTTGTTCTGGGGCAGTGTGTTAGGGTTGATCGCATACGTTTTGTACGGAAATTTTCAACTTGGAGTGGTGATGATGTCTGCGATGGCGCTAAATTTGCTGCTTGCAGCTATCATGGGCGTAATGATTCCATTAGTGATGAATAAATTCGGGCGTGACCCAGCAGTAGGTTCAAGCGTATTGATTACTGCGGTAACAGATAGCGGCGGATTTTTTATATTTTTGGGCTTAGCCACCATTTTCTTAATCTAGTATTCACTCAATATGAACGCAGAAATTCAACTTATTTGGCAGGAAATACAGGCCGACATTAAAACCCCAGTCATCATGTGGCAATTCGCCATCATTGTGACTGCTGTTGCTACTGCTTGGCTGATTAACGGTGCTTTACGCAACTATGTGATGTTGCGGGCACCAGAGCATTGGAAAGTTGCCATAGGCAGTATTAATCGCACCTTATTTCCGCTTTCAACATTGGTATTTATATTGCTCAGCCAATGGGTGCTATCTGGCTGGCAACATACAAGCTTACTGCAGCTTGCAAGTCGGTTGTTCCTTGCTATGGCAGTTATTCGTCTAATTGTGTATTTGTTACGCTATTTATTTTCGCCTAGAGGCTGGCTTAAAACGCTTGAAAGCATCATTGGTTGGAGTGTGTGGGGTGTGTTGGCGTTGCATTTAACCGGAGTGCTACCACAGATTATTCAAGGCTTAGCAGACATGCGCTTCAATATAGGCAAAAATCCAGTGAATTTGCTGTTGGTATTGCAGGCTCTGCTTACCGTAGTCGTTACAATTTTTATCGCTTTATGGTTCAGCCGCTTAATAGAAAATAAATTGATGCGCGCTGAACAGGTCAATGTTAATTTACGTGTCGTGCTCACAAAACTTATTCGCATCGTCTTGGTGTTTGTTGCTACGTTAGTGGCCTTATCGGCTGTGGGCTTGGATATTACTTTGCTGTCAGTATTTGGCGGGGCATTGGGCGTTGGTTTGGGTTTTGGTTTGCAGCGTATTGCCAGTAATTATGTGAGCGGATTTATTATCTTGCTTGATAAATCCATGCAAATTGGTGATGTGATTTCTGTCGATAAACATTATGGTGTTGTGTATGATATGCGCTCGCGTTATATGGTCTTGGCTAAACAAGACGGGACGCACGTAATCATTCCTAACGAAACATTGATAGTCATGCCTGTCGTCAATTATTCACTGACGGAACACAAGGGGCGCGCCCAACTTCAGTTTACCATTGCATTTGATAGCCCCCTAGAACAAGCAATAAAGTTGGCTACAGACATTGCATGTAAAGAGTCGCGCGTGCTATCAACGCCAGCGCCAGAGGTGCATGTAAATGGTTTTGGCGAGCATGGTGTTGAGTTGATATTGACGGTGTGGGTGGCCGATTTAGAGTATGGTACAGATGGTTTGCAATCAACGCTTTATTTGGAAATTTGGAAAGCGTTTAAAGAACATCAAATTCAATTTGTTAAGCCTGCAATCAAGTCCTAAAAATGGCAATAAAATAGGAACAATAAAAAACCCGCTCCAGGCGGGTTTTTTTAAAGAAAGCATAAATTATTTCAATTTAGTTTCTTTGTAAATTACGTGTTTACGTACCACAGGATCAAATTTTTTGATTTCCATTTTTTCTGGCATGGTACGTTTGTTTTTAGTAGTGGTATAAAAATGGCCTGTACCAGCACTTGATTCTAATTTAATTTTTTCGCGCATAATATTGTATCCTTAGATTTTCTGGCCAGCGGCACGCATATCTGCAAGCACGGCATCAATACCGTTTTTGTCGATAGTACGTAACGCATTGTTAGTAATGCGCATACTTACCCAGCGGTTTTCGCTTTCTACCCAAAATTTACGATTTTGTAAATTTGGTAAAAAACGGCGTTTTGTTTTGTTTTGTGCGTGAGAAACATTGTTACCCACCATTGGCTTTTTGCCAGTTACCATACATACACGTGCCATAATAAACCCTTTAAACAAGGCATTTAGCCTTAGATACTGTGCTTTTTTAGAAAGACCGCAATTATAGTACGAAAAAGGCGTTTGTTTCAACCTAAATAGTGGATTTTTCTAGTGTTTTGATGATTAATGTCTGAACTATTTAATTTTAGACCACCAAGTTCTTGTTTGGGCCACTTAGTGCTTGCCTGTACTACCAAACCCGCCTTCACCGCGCTCGCTTGTAGTGAATTCATCCACAATATGAAAATCTGCCTGTACGACAGGCACAATGACAAGTTGGGCGATGCGCTCCATTGGGTTAAGCAAGAATGCTTCTTTGCTACGATTCCAGCATGAAACAAGTAACTGGCCTTGATAGTCTGAGTCGATTAACCCAACCAAATTACCTAGTACGATGCCGTGTTTGTGGCCTAAGCCAGAACGCGGAAGTATTAGCGCTGCATAGTAGGTATTGTCGATATGTATCGCCATGCCGGTAGGCACCATAACAGTCTCGCCTGGTTGTATGGTTTGTGTGTGTTCAATACACGCACGCAAATCAAGCCCTGCAGAGCCTAGCGTGGCATAACTTGGCATCATGTGATGCAAGCGATTATCTAGAATTTTTAAATCAACAGTTATACTCATTTTTTTCTTTCTAGTGGTTCAACATATGGCTAATGTGCGTTAATAACTCTGTTGCTAGCACATTTTTTGCTGCTTTTGGTAAAGGGTGGCTGCCTTGATCATCCAATAAAATAATACTGGCTTTATCTAACCCCATGCTTTCATTGACTAAATTGGCGACTAATAGTGGTAATTTTTTACGCAAGCGTTTTTGCTCGGCTTGCGCAGTTAAGTCTTGCGTTTCTGCCGCAAAGCCAACGCAAAATGGCGCGTTAGGTAGATTTGCAACGTCCGCGAGAATATCTTTGTTTTTAGATAGTTCCAGTGTAAGCGGTTTGTTAAATGGCGACTGGTCATTTCTTTTGATTTTTTCTGTGCTTGGCTTGCTAGGCGAGAAATCGGCAACGGCAGCTACGCTAATAAATATATCCTGTGTAGATATATTTTTCATGACAGCTTGATACATCGCTTCTGCACTGGTTGCGCTAATATTAATTACATTTTTAGGTGGCTCGATGCTGGTTGCGCCACTAATTAATGTGACCTCTGCACCCATATCGGCCGCCACTTGGGCTATGGCATAACCCATTTTCCCTGAGCTTAAATTCGTGATTGCACGCACTGGGTCTATCATTTCTAATGTGGCGCCAGCAGTAATTAAAATGCGCTTACCAGCCAATAATTTTGGTGTAAAGTGCGCGTTAATTAATGCCAACAAATCTTCTGCTTCCAACATACGACCTTGGCCAGTCTCGCCGCAGGCTTGGTCGCCGCTGTCTGGTCCTAGCACACTGATGTTATCTGCCTTAAGTTGCGCAATGTTGCGCTGCGTGGCGGGGTTCTCCCACATTTGCTTATTCATGGCTGGTGCGACCAATAAGGGACAATCTCTAGCCAAACATAGTGTAGAAAGTAAATCATCGGCACGGCCATGCAGCAATTTTGCGATAAATTCGGCCGTGGCGGGCGCAATTAAAATCGCATCAGCTTCACGGCTTAACTCAATATGTGGCATGCCATTACTAATGCTACTATCCCACATACCAACAAATACGGGTTTTCCAGACAATGCCTGCATGGTAACAGGCGTAATAAATTGTGTAGCGGCTTCAGTCATCACCACGGTAACGTCAATGTTTGATTTAACAAGCAGACGCACCAATTCAGCCGCTTTGTAAGCTGCAATGCCACCTGTTATTCCAAGTACAAGCTTGCCTAATACAAGTTTTCCTAGCACTAATTTTTTGTTTGTTTGGGCCATGGTGTGATTTTATATCAAAGCCTACTCAATAGCGATGTGTGCGATTAGCGATTAGCGCTTAATGCTTATAATGGAGCATAAAATATTTAGAGCTTGAACAATGTTCAAAAAAATTAGAGTTTTTATTTTGCTTATTATTTTGGTGACAGTCATTCAACAAACATTTTTAGACAAAGCCGATTTATCTTGGAAAGATAATTTTTATGTAGCAGTTTATCCTGTGAATGCAGATGGCAGTGGAGAGGTGGCGAGTTATATTAAAACACTGACCCGCGATGATTTTGAGCCGATGGCAGCCTATTTTGCTGAGGAAGGTGCGCGCTACAACCTTGGATTACGCCGTCCTGTAGAGGTGCTATTGGGTGATGTGGTAAGCGTAACGCCACCCGCACCACCCAATGGTGGTAGCGTACTCAGCACTGTGCTTTGGAGTCTAAAATTTCGCTGGTATGCGTGGAATAATAGCCCGGATGTCCCTGTAAAACCCGATATTCGACTGTACTTGCTATACTACAACCCCGCCACAACACCTGCACTATCGCACTCTACTGCTTTGAATAAAGGGCGTATTGGCCGCGTTAATTTGTTTGGTGATAAAAGCTATGCCAAACAAAATTTGGGGATTACTGCGCATGAATTGCTGCATACCCTCACAGCGAGCGATAAGTATGATTTAGCCACTACGTTACCTATTTACCCCAATGGCTTTGCAGAACCAGATAAATCACCCCCTTACCCGCAAGATTTTGCCGAATTGATGGGGGGCAGGATTCCCATCAATGAAACAAAAGCCGAGATACCTGGAAACTTGAGTCAGACCCTGATTGGCGACAAAACGGCGCGTGAAATTGGCTGGTTAAAATGAAGGGGGCAGCAAATGGCGATAACTGACTGGCCTGCGGCCGAGCGCCCTAGGGAAAAATTAATCGAGCTTGGCGCACAGGCGCTGTCTGATGCGGAATTGCTAGCCATCTTTTTGCGGGTTGGCGTGGTGGGTAAAAGTGCTGTGGATTTAGCGCGTGATTTGCTCATTCAATTTGGTAGCCTAAACGGCATTTTTGCAGCTACTGAACACGAGCTTAGCCAAGTGCATGGTATTGGCAGTAGCAAATACGTGCAGTTGCAGGCGATATTTGAAATGAGCCGGCGCGCACTTAACGAGCAATTGCAACAGCGTGACGTGTTAGCCTCACCGCAAGCGGTGCGTGATTACTTGGTGCTTAAGCTGGGTAGCTATACAAAAGAAGCTTTTTTGGTGCTATTTTTAGATACGCAAAACCGCTTGTTAGCAACTGAGGAAATGTTCAGCGGTAGCCTAAGCGAAACCAGTGTATATCCGCGCGAAATTGTGAAGCGTGTTTTACATCACAACGCAGCTGCAGTGATTTTTGCACATAATCATCCTACTGGGAATGTCAAACAAAGCCAAGCGGATGAACTGCTGACCAAACAGTTGCAACAAGCGCTAGCGCTAATTGATGTGAAAGTGCTGGATCACTTTATTGTGGCGGGAAACAATACCCTGTCATTCTCGCATACAGGCTTGCTTTAGAGCATGCATAAGGTGTTATTTGATGCTTTGAAAATAAAACCAAGGCACAGCCCGATCATGTGCAGCATTTACCGTTACCACTTGACCTATTTTTACCTCAAGAGGGGTGTCAAATAAATAGGCACATTGTTGCCAATTGGATACTTTGGTGGTTTGTGAGGGGTGGTTTTCGAACATCACTTTTTTGTTGCCGTTCATGTCCAATCGCATCCATTGCACCAAGCCATAGCAGATGCCCGCGGTTTTGACAGTAATTTCTAACGTTTTGGTTTGGGCGGGAAAGTGACTATCGTCTTCAAAATTAAAGTCAAATGCGGCAACGCTGTCGCTTAATAGCTGAATATCCAGGTCGTTTCTAGCAATCATGCGTTTTTTAGAAACGATGCGGTTAAAGCCTTGTAAATTCAAGCCAAACGCATCATCCACAAGCAAGTTACGGCGGATATCTTCCCCAGTAAATAACCCCACCATGATGCTGCCTGCAGCAGGGATGACTTTGCCATTGGGTTTAAGTAAGCGCTGTTTTGCGTCTTCCAGACTTGGCAACACATGTTCCCCCAGCATTTCGCTAGAGAATATTTCTGATACCAAAATGTCGGCTTTAGTATTAACATCATTGCCAATTTCTATCTCGGTTGATTTTTTGGCGATGACTTTGATATTGCCAAAGCCATTATCTGCAATAATTTGTTGCGCAGTTTGTGCAATCAGCGGCACCGTTTCACAGGTGGTCACGTGTTTCGCGCTGAGCTTGGCTGCCATCATGGCCAGTAAGCCAGACCCTGTGCCAATTTCAAATACGGTAGATTCAGGCTTGATGACAGATTCAAGTGCATCAAAATAAGCTTGGTTGCGATGCTGCTCATTCATCATCGGCACGTGCCACTCTGGCACTACGCGACTAAGCGCCAAATAGGCGCCTTGTTGTGCGGCAATATTGGTGGGCGTAATCGCCAACACTTGGCGGTAATAGGTAAGCGCTTCGTCGGGCGCGGCCAGTTCTTTAAGTAAGGCGTCTAAATTGGCAAACGCTTCAACCGAGTTTGGAGTAAGTGTTAGTGCAGCAATAAAACTTTGTGCAGAGGCGTGCAAATTGCCTTGCGCTTTTAGCACCACACCTAAGTTACTGTGCACCTCGGCATAGTTAGGGCGCAGCGCCAGTGCTTTGCGATAGCAATCGGTAGCCTCTAGCAAATTATCCTGTTGTTGTAACGTGGCGCCCAAGTTAACGTAAGCTTCTACATAATTCGGGTTTTCAGCTAATGATTGCTTCATTAACTGCACCGCGGTTTTAAAATCACCCTTTTGTTTGGCGATTAAGCCCAGTAAATGCAAGGCATCTGATTGCTTGGGCAACGCGCGTAGCACTTGCTTATACAGGACTTCAGCTTGCATTAAATTGCCCGCTTGATGTTGCGCCATGGCGCTTTGCAGCGCTTGCTGTGGTGAGACTGGTTGCGATAATTGCGGCGCAGTGTTGGTGTGCGTTGGATTCACCCCAGCCTGCTCGCAACACTGTTTATATTTTTTGCCACTACCACACGGGCATAGGTCGTTTCTACCGATTTTAGCTACCATGATTTTTTTGCAACGTAAGTCTTAGCTGATGATTTGATCTTAATATTGTAACAAAATTAAACTCTATTATTCGCTAAATTGCCTAGGGCTGATTTATACTTGCTGAATCAATTGTTGATAGTATATATGGTGTATAAAAATTTCAAATTCATTATTTGGTTGGTTGTTGGGTTGCTGGGTACTCTTGCGCTGAGTACCATCGCGCTGAATCGTGGTGAGAGCATCAACGCGCTTTGGCTAATTACCGCTGCAGCGTGTATTTACGCCATTGCTTATCGTTTTTATGCGGCGTGGATTGCTGCCAAAGTATTGGTCATTGACGAAACTCGAGCCACGCCTGCTGAGCGCTTAGATAATGGCCGCGATTATATGCCCACCAATAAATGGGTGGTATTTGGTCACCATTTTGCAGCCATTGCTGGGCCAGGACCGCTGGTTGGGCCAACGCTGGCGGCGCAATTTGGATATCTTCCTGGGACTTTGTGGATACTGATTGGGGCAGTGCTGGGCGGTGCGGTACAAGATATGGTGACGCTGTTTTTTTCCACCCGCAGAAACGGAAGAAGTTTGGGCCAAATGGCGCGCGACGAAATAGGCGTGATTGGTGGCACTGCGGCATTGATCGGCACATTCTTAATCATGATTATCCTAATTGCCGTGCTCGGTCTTGTGGTTGTAAACGCCATGAAACATAGTCCGTGGGCGACGTCTACCGTCGCCGCGACTATTCCCATTGCCATGATTATTGGCGTTTATATGCGAAATATTCGCCCAGGC
>JANNOS010000087.1:0-8024 GCA_031399315.1 Methylophilaceae bacterium
TCCATCGGCTTTCGCGCGCCAAAAACGCAAGAGTTACAGCATGAGTTTTTAAACTATTTGCAAGACCATTTGAATGCCGAGGGTTTATACGCAGATGCGGATTTAACTTTGCAAAACCACCCTGCGGAAATTAACGATGCGATGATTGCGAAAGTAGGCGCTATGCTACAAACAATCACTTGGGATAAACAGCATGTGGCGGATTTTTTAGGGAAATATCTCACCGAGCCCAAAATGGACGTGGTGTTTGAACCTAATAAAAAGATATCTCAGGCAGAGTTTAGTAAGAGACTCGCACAAAAAGCACTGTTACTCAGTTTAAAGTCGCAATTACTTTTTGTGCAAAATACTTTTTATTTGAACGGCGAAAAGTTAACGGTACCCGAAGCATTAAATACGTGTATGCAAACATTGGCAGATACCCGTTACTGTAAAACACCTGCCCTCCCAGCGAATATCCATGCGGGGTTGTGTGAGTTGTTATTTGAACCTTATTTAGCAGGATTTGTATGCTTTAAGCATGACCAACTTTAAGCATGACTAGGACGAATAATAAAACAAGGCTATATTAAGGGCAAGATAAGCGAGGGCAAACGATGAGTGAAGCAGAACTGATACCCGATACGATTATTCTAGGTGAGCGCAATTACGAAGCTGCGCTTGATTTGGTGATAGAAGGCGCAACACGCGAGCTATTGATTTTTGACCAAGACTTTACGCATGGCGATTATGCCAGCGTAAAACGACATGCCTTAATAAACGATTTTTTAAGTAAAAACCTGCATAGCCAACTCACGGTTATTTTGCAATCAGCAGAACATTTTGTGCATCACTGCCCGCGACTGTTTGAGTTGCTTAAGCAGTATGGCCACAAAATGACCTTGTATGAAACCAATGATATTGCCAAAGTTGCCAAAGATTGTTTTGTGATTGCCGATAAACGCCATTATTTGCGCCGCTTTCACATTGACCAAGCACGCTTTAAATTTGCGTTTGATGACGAAACTGAAGCTGCAAACTTACAAACGCGTTTTGATGAGCTGCTAGATGAAACGACAGAATCTGTCAGCGCGACTAAACTTGGTTTGTGAACTACTAAATTAGGATTACCCATGAAAAAATTTCTACTGATTTTAATTCTAGTAAGTTGTACTGCTTTTGCACAAACAGAATTTAAAATTATTACGCTACAGCACCGCTTTGCCAGCGATTTATTGCCGATTATTGAACCTATGGTTGGTGCAGATGGCACCGCAACTGGCATGAATAATCAACTCATTTTACGCGCCAGCCCAGAGCGCATGCGCGAAATTGAAGCGACAGTAGAAAAACTAGATGCGGCCAGAGTTAATCGCAAAATTACCGTCAACACTAATAACAATATACAAACTGCGCGAGACCGCGTGGAAGCAACTGGTAAAGTAAAAGCAGGCAAAGTCACGATAGGCAATGACCGTTCTGCTCGACCAAACAGCGGCAATGTAGACATAGAGAGCAACAGTAGCAACACGCAACAAAATAGCAGTCAATTTTTAAATGTGCTTGATGGTGAGCGCGCCTTTATTCGTGTCGGCCAAATTGTGCCTTTTACACAAGAGTGGGTGACGATTACTAAAAGATATGTACAAATTGACAGAACCACCGATTGGCACGAAATCAGCACTGGCTTTGCTGTGCGGCCTCGCACCGTAGGTAATAGTGTTGAGTTAGAAATTACACCGCGCATTGCCAAACTTAATGGCCAGGGTTTTATTGATTTTGAAGAACTGACAACGACTATTCATACTAGCTTAGGAAGTTGGGTCGATATTGGTGGCACTATGCAGCAAAATGATGATGTTAGCCGCAAAATTTTGGGCTTACAAAGCAACTCTAGTCAGCAAAAATCTAGCTTAACTGTCAGAGTAGACTAAAAAACGTGCGGAATAGATTGAAAGAATGTGCAAAACAGGCTAATAAATATGAAGTTTCAGCCGTAAATTGTTGCGAATAAACGACTTTTTCAGTCAAAAATTGTCATTTTTCCAAAAAATAGTGGAATTTTTTACCATAGCTGGTAAAATTCGATGCACTCGGTTGGGCTAAAGGTGGTCCGCCGTAACTGGTTTAACTTTAGTTCAATACATTAAGGATACAAATATGACACGTTCTGCCCTATTAGCTGCATTATTAGCACTTGCTTTAACTGCTTGTGGCGAAAAACCTGCTGAAGAAGCTCCTGCTGCTGAAGCTGCTCCAATGGAAGCTCCTGCTGCTGAAGCTCCTGCTGCTGAAGCTCCTGCTGCTGAAGCTGCACCTGCTGAAGCTGCTCCTGCTGAAGCTGCTCCTGCTGAAGCACCAGCTGCACCATAAGCTAATATTTAAAAAACCATCACTGGTTTTTTAAAAGCTTAATAAAAAAGCCGGCTTTTCAAGTCGGCTTTTTATATATTCATTTTTGTCTCTACCAAAAACAATTAAAAACTTCTCCAACTAAAACCCACTGCTTGTTCCGCAATACCTACCCAATCTGTTTCGCAATTGAGCACTTCGCTTAAAGCTTTTTTTGCCAGCGCTGGTGAATTGTTTTTTGCACTTAAATGTGCAGCAATAATGTGTTTAAGTTTTGAGTTGTCTAGCTTAGCTAGGAGCGCCGCAGCAGTTTCATTATCCAAGTGCCCTAAGCGACTTCCTACACGCTGCTTTAGCCCCCATGCATATGGGCCATTTGCCAGCATATTCAAATCGTGATTACACTCAAGCACTAAAGCATCGCAACCGCTTAGCATTTGTTCTATATGCTGCGTAGAGGAGCCTGCATCTGTGAGAACGCCTAATTTATGCTGTCCATCTGAAAAAGTAAATTGGGTCGGCTCACGGGCATCATGTGGCACTGGGTATGGTGATATTTCTAAGGCTTCTATAGAGAACGTGCTGTGGCTGTCAATAATATGCAGTGTCACATTTGCATTTTCTGGGATATAGCGCTCACACATTTTCAACGTCCCATGTGATAGCCACACAGGAATACCAAATTTTGCGGCAAGCTTGAACGCGCCTTTGGCATGATCATCATGCTCATGCGTAACTAAAATACCGGAAATTTGTTCAGGCGCAATACTCAGCCTCTGCAGGCGAGTAAGCGTTTCTTTTGCGCCAAAGCCGCAATCTAGCAATACGCGCGTAGCGGCTTTTTCTATCACCATGCAGTTACCAGCACTGCCACTGCCCATAGACGCGAAGCGCATGATTATATGAAAGTCGCGAAGCGCATTATTTTATAAGCGATGCGAAGCGCATTATTTCAATTGCCGATTATTTCAACTGATCGTATAGAAGTGAAATAATACGATTTGCCGTAGTGCTACGATTACGCTGATCGTCTTTATCAACCACATTCACACGTGTACCGCCACTTTCTGTCTCGGAGACTTTAATGCGGTACTGCTTAGACGGGTCTGTTTTACCTTCTTCACCTTTCCAAAACTTCAATTTATCAACAATGGTTTTTTCGTCTTTTGGTTTAGATTTATTTTCTATTTCTTCTTCGTCATCTTTCCAAAATGCCAAGGTGTCATACAAACCTTTTTTCTTTTTTGGGCTATCATCAATATCAACATCCGCATAACGCACATAAAATAAACCAGTAGAACGGTCTTTGTCTTCTATCACAAAACCCACGCGATCAAGCGCTAAACCAACACGGCGCCAGCCACGATCAAAAGGATCATTTAGTGTAAGCGTCACGCTGCTATCAGCCTCTTTATTCACTTCTGCACGCTTTTCACTTGTTGGGTTTGCCACAATTTCTTGTGCACGTTTTTCAGCCACGCCTAATTTCACCATTAAACGGCGTAGTAGCTCTGCATCTAAGTCCGCATCATTTTCTTCTGCTTTAGTCAGTGGTTTTGAGGCGTCTGCTCGATAGCCAGTATCAATCTCACCTAATTGCGTTTGAATTTTATTTTTTCCATCGTCTGGCGCGCCACTTACCGTACGGTGGGTCATATAAATCTCAGTGGAGCCTTCTTTTTCTCCACGCTCTAAACGCGTTCTAAACTTACGCCTATCAGCAAACCCAGAAAGCTTATCCAACCATGCATCAAACTTTTCCCCAACATTTTTCTTGTCTTCTTTTGCTTTTATCGCGTCAGCTTCAATCCACTCGGTTTCCATCACGCCAGTGTCAGCATTTTCTACGCGGACTGCAAACCCTTGATCTATCCAAAATTCGCGCACCGCAGGCCATATCTTTTCAGCAGGCGCATTGACCACCAGCCATCGCTGTGCACCGGCTTTTTCCATACGTACACCTTCAGAAGTTGGTAAGACTTTTTCCACACCAGCTTCTTGACCATCTTGTGCCTGATTGTATGTGTTATAGGTTGTTGAACCACCTGGCACACTGTATGCATCACTAGAACGTAGCTGGGTTAAATCTGGCGGCACCTCTAATGGTTTTGACCGACCCGCACCTTTATAATCAGATGAATTATCGATAAACGGAATAGAGTCGCAAGCACTTAGTAATGTGCCAAATATGCACGTCGCGATTAACTTAAGGAATACTTTTTGTTTCATTTTCACCACCACAATTAAACTACATCACTATTTAAATTAATGTCTGCTTGGCGCATTGCTGCGCGCAGCGTCTCATGATACTGCTGAGATAAATTCACCATCGGCAAACGTATACCCATTTTAATTAAAGCCATTTGTTGCAACACCCATTTCACAGGGATTGGATTTGGCTCAATAAATAATTTTTGATGCAATGCAAATAATTTTGCGTTAGCCTCACACGCTTTTTTAACATTTCCTGCCAAGGCTGCCACGCACATTTCTTTCATCAATTTTGGCGCGACATTTGCCGTCACCGAAATCACGCCATGCCCACCAAGTAGCATTAACGCCATGCCTGTGGCATCGTCTCCACTATAAATAGCAAAATCTCCAATTTCAGGCATAAGTTTCGCGCGTAAGATTAAGTCTGTTCCACGCTCTATACCGCCAGTGGCGTCTTTAATCCCTACTATATTTTTAAGCTTGGCTAATCTTAAAGCAGTATCGTTACTAATATCGCAACCTGTACGGCTAGGTACATTGTACAAAATTTGTGGAATATCCACCGCGCTAGCAACTGCCGCATAATGCTGATACAAGCCCTCTTGTGAAGGTTTATTATAATAAGGCGCGACCAACAAACAAGCATCCACCCCTAAGGCTTTAGCTTTTGCCGTTAGTTCAATCGCTTCACTAGTCGAGTTTGCGCCTGTGCCCGCGATGACCGCGCAACGGCCATTAACATGGGCTACCGTGGTTTGAATCAACAAACAATGTTCATCAACATTTACGGTAGGCGACTCGCCCGTGGTGCCGACAATGACAATACCGTCAGTACCCGCATCGATATGAAAATCAATCAGCGCGCGCAATGCGTCTAAATCTAAACTTCCATCGTCAAACATGGGCGTGACAATGGCAACTAAACAGCCTTGCAACATATCAAAACCTGCAAAAAATTAAGAGTGCTATTTTAACCGAAACTGCCCAGTAAATGCTAAAACCTTACTGATTGATTGTTATATGTATTCTATATAATAAAAAACAACATAAATATAACTTAATATTAAGTCGCTTTAAACATTTTGTACTAACGTTTTATCATACGCTTTGGTTGATTTTTGTTCTTAAACTTCCTGCATGAATCGCGTTCAAAGCCTATGTAAAACGCGCTATAATGACGCACCTTTATTAGGCTCCGCATCAATGTCAGAAAGTTATATTTTAATATTAATTAGCACGGTTTTAGTCAACAACATCGTGCTGGTTAAAATTTTGGGTTTATGCCCATTTATGGGGGTTTCTAAAAAACTGGAAGCTTCTATCGGCATGGCCGCAGCAACCGCATTCGTATTGACGATTGGCTCAATGACGAGCTGGGCAATCAATCACTATTTGCTCGAGCCAAACCAATTACAGTATCTGCGCACGCTGTCGTTTATTGTCGTCATTGCGGGCGTGGTGCAATTTACCGAGATTGTGATGGAAAAAAGCTTTCCGTTACTCTACCAAATGCTGGGGATTTTCTTGCCGCTTATCACCACAAATTGCGCAGTACTTGGCATCCCTTTGCTCAATGCGCAAGCGAGCCACGGGGCGATAGAGTCTGGCTTATATGGATTTGGTGGCGCGATTGGCTTTTCAATGGTATTAATTCTATTTGCCTCAATGCGCGAACGCTTAGAAGCTGCTGATGTGCCCAAAGTATTTCAAGGCTCGGCCATCGCCATGATCACCGCTGCACTCATGAGCTTAGCCTTTATGGGTTTTGCAGGTCTTGATAAGTATTAAATGAGCTTTAAATGCTAACTGCTTTATACATCATGATCGGCCTCGCGCTGTTACTTGGCGCGGCGCTTGGTTATGCGGCGCTTAAATTCAAAGTGGAAGGCGATCCGCTCATTGCACGCATTGATGCTATTTTGCCACAGACACAATGCGGTCAATGTGGCTTTCCTGGCTGTAAGCCTTATGCAACGGCCATCGCAGAAGGCCGCGCCGATATTAATCAATGCCCGCCTGGCGGTGATGCTGGCGTGCATGCGCTTGCTGATTTGTTGGGGCCATTATTAGGTGTGGAGTACAAACCACTTAACGCCGAAAACGGTGTAGAAAAACCCAAAGCGGTAGCCTTTATTGATGAGCAAACTTGTATTGGCTGCACATTGTGTATTCAAGCTTGCCCAGTTGATGCCATATTAGGCGCGGCTAAACATATGCATACCATTATCGCCAGTGAATGCACGGGCTGCGAGCTATGCTTAGCGCCTTGCCCAGTCGATTGCATCACCATGCAGCCAATAGGCGAAACGCCTGATAACTGGAAGTGGAAATACCCAGTGATTCCGATTAAGCCAACTTTTACACTGTAAATTAATATTAAAAAAACATGAACACCCAGAAATGAATGCTTTAGTTAACTTTACAAAAATATTTAAATTCAACGGCGGTGTTCACCCGCCAGAGAATAAATCACAATCAACCCAATTGCCCATTGGGCAGTTGTCTTTGCCTGCAACTTTAGTATTGCCATTACGCCAGCACGTTGGAAATATTCCAAAAGTAAAAGTGAGCGTTGGCGATACAGTGCTTAAAGGGCAATTACTTGCCGAGGCAGAAGGCACGGTATCTGCCGCGATTCATGCGCCCACTTCAGGCGTTGTCACAGCAATTGCTGATGCCATTATTCCGCACCCTTCTGGCTTACCTGATAGATGCATTACCATCACGCCTGATGGCAAAGACGAATGGATTACTCGTCAGCCACAAGATTGGCGTAATGTAGAGCGCAAAGATTTAGTCGCAAGCCTACGCTTGTCTGGCATTGTTGGTCTGGGTGGCGCAACGTTCCCCACCCATATCAAGTTACGAGCCGATGGTAAATCGGGTGTGCATACTTTGGTGATTAACGCTGCTGAGTGCGAGCCATATATCACGTGCGATGACATGCTGATGCGCCAACGTGCGGATGAAATTGTAAAAGGCATTGCAATCGCACAATATTTATTGGGTGCAGAAAAAGTCCTTATCGGCATAGAAGATAACAAGCCCTTGGCGGCGAAGGCTATGGAAGCCGCAGTTCAAAAAGCAACAATGCAAGCCGCCACTGCCAACACGTGCATGCAAGTAGTGGTGGTGCCGACACTTTATCCAAGTGGTGATGCAAGAAGGCTGGTGCACTTAGTTTTGGGCACAGAAATTCCATTTGATAAACGCTCAACAGAAGTTGGTTTGCAAGTGTTCAACGTAGCAACTGTATTAGCGCTTTACCGCTATTTTGAGCATGGCGAGCCTGCTATTAGCCGCATCGTCTCGATGACTGGCAACGTGCAAACACCACAAAATTTTGAAGTATTGTTTGGTACGCCGCTCACGCACTTAGTGGCTGCGGCAGGTGGCGCAAAAAAAGAAACTACGCACTACATTATGGGTGGCCCTATGATGGGTTTCGACTTACCCACTGAGCATGTGCCTATTACCAA
>JANNOS010000140.1:0-18600 GCA_031399315.1 Methylophilaceae bacterium
AGCATGCTTTCCAGGGGGGTCGATTACGGGAGCGCCTAAGTTGCGTGCAATGCAGATTATTGACGAATTGGAACCGCACCGCCGTGAGCTTTATTGCGGCGCAATAGGCTATATTGGATTTGATGGTGACATGGATACCAATATCGCAATTCGGACAGCCGTAGTTTGTAAAAACGAGTTAAGTTTTTATGCAGGTGGCGGCATAGTGTCTGATTCAGAAGAACACAAGGAATACGTCGAAACGCTAGATAAAGCGTCTAGTT
The DNA here is from genome assembly GCA_031399315.1 of Methylophilaceae bacterium. Taxonomy (GTDB): domain Bacteria; phylum Pseudomonadota; class Gammaproteobacteria; order Burkholderiales; family Methylophilaceae; genus Methylotenera_A. The sequence continues at coordinate 264 of JANNOS010000140.1, forward strand.
TTACAAAAATCATAAAACTTTTTACTAAATCTTAATTTACTAAAACTTAGGTTTTAAAACGTTTAGAGTTAAATAGTATTAATTGGCAAAAACCTATTTTGGTAACGTCAAATTTAAAGGAAATACAATGACAACAGATATAAAAAAACTAAAAAGCACATCGATGTGGGTAGTAAAAGTGGGTGGTAGCTTGCTAGGCTCTCCAGAATTAGAAAAGTGGCTGAAAATCTTCGTTAAGTTTAGTGATGGCAATATTATTATCGTGCCAGGTGGCGGTGTTTTTGCGGATGCCGTACGTGAATCACAAAAATTATCTAAAGTAAGTGATGCTTGTGCGCATCGATTGGCTGTTTTGGCGATGGATCAGTTTGGCTTATTATTAGCCAATATAAACCCAATGCTGGCAACCGCTAGAACCGAGTGTGAGATTGATGAGCGCACTTGGCAACATCGCGCGATTGTGTGGCTGCCAAGCACCATGGTGCTGGCAGATGACACGATTCCGCAAAGTTGGGATGTCACCTCAGACAGTTTGGCGGCTTGGCTGGCGCAAAAACTTGATGCGAAACATTTGATTTTAATTAAATCTGATAAGCCAGATGAAAATAAACTCAATCTAAAAGAAATCAAAAAAGATGGCTTGTTGGATGAAGCGTTTTGCGATTTTGGGCTAAATAAAGACTTTTCACCTTGGGTGGTTAAAAAAGGGGATTTCACTCATTTTGAAGAGGGTGTAGACTCAGAAATTCTTGGTAAAGTAGGTTCTTCTATCCATTAAGGTTTTTAGCCAATGACTGCAAAAGCATACACAGAGCAAGAAACCATCGCGAAACTTGAAAAAGAGCTTCCACATTGGGTTTTGGAAGATGGTTGGATACGCCGCAAATACAAAACCAGTGGCTGGAAAGCTACGCTGATGGTAGTGAACACAGTAGGACATTTGGCAGAAGCTGCTTGGCATCACCCCGATTTGACTGTTTCTTACGCGTTTGTGATTGTGAAATTGATGACACATGATGGCAAATGTATTAGTGATAAAGATTTTGAATTAGCCGCTAAAATTGAACAAGTGGTTGGCTGGCAGCCAGCGTTAGAGGCGAAGGTGGATGGTTCAAAAAGTGCATTAGAAGGCACGCCGAATGAGGATGCAAGGTTTAAGTACATTAAATATGACTGAGTGTCTAGTTTCTGCCCATAGCAGACATTCATTTGTAAATGAAAGTGATAGCCCGGTGATTTGAACTATCACTTAATTAGACAAATATGAATTACCAAACTGTTTGGCTGCTTTGATGATCTTCAACACTTTTACGGTCTATCGAAGCTCGCTTCTGTGTGTCTCAGATTGCTTCATCATATTCTTAAAAGGAAGCCTTGTTATTATCTGCATTTATGCATGCGTATACCAATATAAAACCTATAAACAATGCAATTATTAACAAGGTTTGCTTCAGCTCATTTTTCTTCCATTATGCAATTAAGTGCTTAGTAACAACCTGTTTGAGGGCATTAGAATTATCCACACTTAGAAAGTGACCAGAGTTAGCAATCGTTTCAAATTTAGCATTCGGTACTTTATTTAAAGTACGCGATCTTTCTTCTTTTGTAGACCAGTCATTTTCGCCATAGACCAATGTGACTGGACTACTAATCTGTTGATAATTAATAGGGGCTTTTGCCCAGCTTCGCCAGTTCTTTAATAGATTTCTTCCTAAATAGCCATAGCCAGGTCTATGTCCTGTTTGATCAAAAATTTTCATTAGCCATGTAGGTATTTTTTTAATATTCGTTACTCCACCATTCATCACTAAGCTTAAGAAAAATCGATTTTCTAAAGCTGCGAATATGGCCCCATTAATGGGAATTGAATAATTCCACATCATAAAGTTAGCAATAAAATTGCCCCTTCTAATCCCGTCAGCATAACGTGTTTCATAGTCGTAAGTATTGACAGCAATCACCTGTTTAATTTTATTTGAAATTGAAGCTGCAATCGTTAATGAAAGTGTCGCGCCAATCGATTCTCCGACAAGTGTGATATTTTTCAGACCCAACTTGTTGATTAAATCAATAATAGATTTTCTTAAGTATGGTTCATCATAGTTTATTTTTTTGTTGACGGAGGATTGCCCATGCCCAGGCAAATCAACCGCATAAACAGTATAGTTTTTTGCATAAAATGGGATCATTTCACTAAAAAACTCAATTTGAGTTCTAATCGTATGCATGAGTAAAAGCGGTTCTCCTTGCCCCGTTTTAATTACTCGAACAGTTTCTCCATCGGTAAGTTTGATAAAAAGCTCTTCACCGTTAAACTTTAAATCATTTGGTACTTTTTCCATTTCATTCTCCTAATTTTATATGGGTAATTTGAACTGCATTTTTACTTTTTAATATTGTGTTTGGGATGTGTTTTAATTGGGATGCACAAGAATGCAGTTATCAGAGCTAATGCAATATGTATTAAATAGGTGGGCCTAAAGTCTGTTACTGTTAGTTGAGACTTTGCTAAAAAAAGTACAGTGATAGACACACCTATTACAGTGCCTATTTGACGCATAGCTTGGTTGATTGCTGAGCCAACTGCATAGTCTTTCGGAGGCAAAGCATATACTGCCGCAGCTGATAATGATGGCATCACCAATCCAATAGAAATGCCATTAAGAAGCAATCCTGGCAACCAGTCTCTTAGATAATTAGGATTTGCGTCAGGAATTAATAAAAACCATAAACCGCTCAAAGCATATAAAACTGTACCAGTGACTAACATTGGCCGATGGCCTATTTTTGATGCAATTCTTCCTGATAATATTGCTGTAGGAACAACCGCTAAAGGGCCTGGCATAATTGCAGCACCTGCTAATGTTTGATCGAAATGCCAAATGTTTTTCATCCAAAAAAAGAATGAAAAGAACATGATAGAAAATGCTATTCCAAAAGTAATGCCAGCCAGATTTGCATACATAAAAGTTTTGTTTTTAAACAAACTGAGCTCGAACAGAGGCTCCGGATTAATTTTTGCCCAGGGGATATAACTTAAAATGATTGCAAATCCTAAAACTATTATTCCAATGAGCTGTAAATGATTCCAATCAGGCGACTTCATTTCAACAATACCAAAAGTAATTGCCCCAACACCAATAATCAGCTGCAACATGCCAATCCAATCCATGCGCATTTTGTCTCTGGGTTGAGTTGATTCGTGTAATATTTTTGAGCTTTGCCAAATGCAAAGTAATCCAATGGGTACATTGATGAAAAAGGCCCACTCCCACCCACCGACATCAATAATGTATGACCCGATGCCAGGGCCTAAAGCTGCAGCTAAAGCGCCTACCGCACCCCATGCACCCATCGCAATCATGCGCTTCTCTTTAGGGAATGCATCAAGCACCAAGGCCAGTGCCGCAGGTGTGAGCAAGCAAGCACCAATTGATTGAAATACCCTTGCTACAATTAACCAAAAAACGCTGGGCGATGCTCCACATGCAAATGAAGCTGTGATAAACAAAAGTGTACCCAGCATAAAGATCTTTTTTCTGCCATATTTGTCTGCTATTCCACCGGCAGGAATTAGCATTGCAGCATATACAATTGAATATCCACTCATAGCCCAAGATAAATCAGTAGCCTTAGACTCTGGAAAGCTATCCAAAATATTGTTGAACCCTGCATAGAGAATGGTGCTATCTAGAGATGCCATAAAAATAGCGATACTGGCAACTGTAAATACCTGCCATGCACTGGGCGCGATTTTTACAACTGGTACGTACGTTTGGGTTAGTGATTTCATTTTGTTTATCACTTTCAGATTATTGATTAAGTAGTAGCCACAGCCCTTAGGTTGCGGCCAACTTAACTTTAATGACTTAAGAAGAAATTAGCCGAATTAACAAATGAGTCGTGATATTGAAAAATGGAGCCGTGACTTGAGTCAGGATATAAAATCAATTGAGCATTACTTAATTGCTTATACAAAGTAATCGAACCTTCGGTTGGCAGCATCGTGTCATTGCTACCAGTTACTACTAATACAGGTTGATGGATGGCTTTGAGCGTTTTGTATTCTGGATCTGGTGTGCTTGTGAAAACAATCAGCGCCTTACCGTGAGCATCGGCAATTTCTTTGCCGCTTTCTGGGTCACGATCTTTCGTTCTTGTATACACTCTTGATAAAAATTCACTTCCAGCTTTTTTACCTGCTTCAGACTGCGAGAAGAATAAGTAATCACGTGGATCCGGGGCATTTGTTCTAGAAAACGCCTCGCCTAAAACTTGCATTAAATTATTACCACCCCCTTGATGAGTGGTGCCAGCGAGAATCACTTTATTGACCAAGTCCGGATGCTGAGCAGCTAATTGCTGCGCAATGAATCCACCCATTGAGAAACCAAGCAAATCTACTTTTTTGAAACCTAATGCTTGAATGAAAGCATAGGCGTCTGAAGACATCTGGGAAACATTATCAGCAACAACGCCATTGGTAGTACCGACACCTCGATTATTGAACACTACAACAGTTCGAGATTTAGCCAAAGCATTTACAAGTGCTGGATCCCATGCATCCATGGTGCCCGTAAAGTGTTGCAGAAGTATCAAAGGGGTACCTGATTGAGGGCCTAATGCGCGATATGAAAATTTCACACCATTAGCCTCAACATATTTAGTAGGTGCTGTTTCTAGTTTGTCCGCTGCTAACGCCGAACCTGGCTCAACTATTGAAAATGTTGTTGCTACCAAAACTAAAGATTTTAAGAATTTATTCATTTGTAACTCCTTATCTATTAATAAAATACCAAACGGTACATAAATGTAATTCAATACATATTGCATTGTCAACATATTTCTGTAACAATTGGTACATTAATAAATAAAGAGATAGATTATGCTAGAAAAAGTTAAAAAACTACGCGGTCGTCCTAGAGTTTTTGATATGGATGAAGCTTTGGATAAAGCTTTGGAAATATTTTGGAAAAGGGGCTTTGAGGGTGCTTCTATAGCTGAGCTAACAGAAACTTTGGGTATTAACAAACCAAGTTTATATGCTGCCTTCGGCAATAAAGAAGAGATATTCAAAAAGGCTTTATCAAGATATGTTGCTGGCCCAGTTGCATTTATACAAGAAGTGGTAAATCATCCTACAGCTTTTGAAGTGGCCCAGAATTTTTTGATTAAAGCCGTAGAATTCTTCACAGACACGAAACATCCAAAAGGCTGTTTGATTGTACAAGCTGCACTATCTGTCAGTACAGATTCTCTAATGGTTAAAGATTTATTAGCCAATTATAGATATTCATATGAGCATCTATTAGCAAAACGTTTTGAGAAAGCAAAAGAAGAAGGCGACTTGCCTAATGATGCTAACGCCGAAACTTTAGCTAAATTTCTATCCACATTACATCAAGGAATGTCCGTACAAGTAACCAGCGGTGCATCAAAAGGAGAACTCATGCAAATCGTCGAGTTCGCTTTAAAAAGTTGGCCTAGGTAAAAATGAGAACCCTTCTGAAAAATCAAATATTGATATTCGCTCAGATGAAAGAGTTTGCTGTCACGCTTTTAATCCTTCCATAAGCGTTTTAAGTGCCCCATCAATTGCATTTCCCCCAACCTTTTCCTCATACAGTAACCCATCAATTGAGAGCATAGTTAATCCATGCACTTGCGCCCAGCAAGCAGCGGTTTGATCATTTAGAGCCCCACGCTTAAATACCTTTTGGTTTTGACCTGACTCCAAAACCTCTAGTAATACACCAAGAGCAGACATAGCTCTCTCATCTAGATGAACCTGACTTGATCCGCCACTGGCTTCGGCGCTGAACATTAATTTATAAAGTGAAGGATTGGTTAATCCGAAATTAATATAAGTCTTTCCTGCAATGAAAAAACGATCTATGGGCGTCATACCTTCAGATTTCAAGGCCCTTATTAGCTCTGCACGCAGTTGATCAAAACCAATCAAAGCGAGTTCAGCAAGCAAAGAATTTTTGTCTGGAAAATGTTTATAAGGAGCAGCATGACTCACTTCAGCGCGCCTTGCAACTTCACGCAACGTGAAATGCCAGCCGTTATTTTCCGCAAGCATGCTGAGTGCTGTATCAACAATAACCTTCTTTAAGCTCCCGTGATGATAGGGGCGCTTGGTTTCATTACTCTCACTCATTGTTTAACTTTATAGATAGTTGATTTTGTAATTATACTTCTTCAAATAAATGTTGTCACTGATTACATAGTTGACACTGTAAACATTGAAGAATACAATGCACTTATGTTTACACTGAAAACATTAAAAGATTATCCTTCACGCCTAGATATGAACCACTTAAGGACATAGCCATGAACACAATGAATGAACTGCATACAGAAACAATTTCTTTCACGTTAAATACTTGCCTTGCAAAACAACGGGCAGCATTTCTTCAAGAAGGTCCGCCAACGATTGACCAAAGGCGTAGCAATCTAAAGAAGTTACGTAGTGCAATATTAGAAAATAAGCAACAATTCGAGCAGGCGCTAATGATCGATTTTGGTAATAGGTCAGTACATGAAACTGCCATCATGGACATCATGTCGGTTGTCCAAGGCATTGATTATCATGTAAAAAATTTAAGTCGCTTTATGCGTAAGCAAAAGCGGCACGTACCTTTTAACTTCCAACCTGCAAGCGCATATGTTACTTATCAGCCACTTGGAGTTATAGGAATTATTTCACCGTGGAATTATCCAGTCTCTTTAGCACTCACGCCGCTGGCAACTGCGCTTGCTGCTGGAAATCGAGCCATGATTAAACCTTCTGAGATGACGCCAGCTACAAACAAAGTTTTGACGTCTATGCTGAGCGAAATCTTTTCTGAGAGCGAAGTGGCTATATTCACGGGCGATATCGAAGTGAGCACGGCCTTTACCGCACTTACTTTTGATCACCTATTCTTTACAGGTAGTACCCAAGTCGGTCGTCATGTCATGAGGGCTGCCAGCGAGAACCTCGTACCTGTCACACTTGAGCTCGGAGGCAAATCACCTGTAATCATTGACGCAGCGCATCCTATTGAACACGCAGCTAAAGAAATTGCATATGGAAAGCTAGCAAACGGCGGGCAGATATGTATTGCACCAGATTACGTCATGGTGCATGAAACCCAGGTTGATCAGTTCTTAACGGCTTACGATAAAGCTGTACGTGAACTTTATCCGAACGGGCCTGGGTCAACTCAATTCACCTCTGTTATCAATGAGCATCATTTTCAAAGACTATCCAATCTGATTGAAGATGCTAAAAGTAAGCAAGCGCGTGTAGTTGAAGTGGGCGTAAATCCTCAAGAAGCACAACAACGTATCAACACTCTTCCTCCCACTCTAGTTTTAAATGTGAGTGATGAAATGAATATCATGAAAGAGGAAATTTTCGGGCCGGTACTACCAGTAATGACCTATCGGAACATTGATGAGGCAATCGAATACATCAATGACCACCCACGTCCTCTAGCACTGTATTATTTCGGTGACAATAATGCTAATCGCCAGAAAGTTATGACAAGAACAACCTCGGGAAATCTAACGATAAATACCACAATATTGCACTACGTAATTGAGGACTTACCGTTTGGCGGGATTGGTCCCAGCGGTATGGGCTCCTATCATGGCATCGAAGGATTTCGGTCTATGAGCCATGCTAAAGGAACGCTAGAGTTTAGGAGATGGAATATGAGCAGTGTGCTTAGGCCGCCTTTTGGACCGTTAGCAGACTTTATACTAAAAGCTGTATTGCGATAATAATCGGTTGGCATAGCAATCAAAGATCCTAAGACTCTATCTGGTCCTTATTCACATAGAGTCGTATGGAGTCCGACAGCCTTAAAGCACTGAATTCAAAAAAGGCCCCCAGAGATATGATCAAATTCATTTTATTTATAGCGATTTTATTAACTAGTGTAATTGTATTAGCCAATAACAATGCAAGCGAGAAACGAGTGTCTTTTAAAAATTTGTTCGAGCCTTTAGAAGATACAAAATCACGCGCCTCAGTTGGCAATATGCTTCACCGAGCCTGGGTACAAATTACTAACCAAAAAGCAGATGAAAACAGTATTAAGCAATCATCAGTCAATATGAAGCAGTTGGAGGGTCATGACTTTTCTGTAACATGGCTGGGACATGACACGATGTTGATTAAAGCTGGAAAACTGTGGATATTAACAGATCCAGTTTTCAGTCAATATGCCTCACCGACTGCACCGTTAGGTCCTAAACGCTTAGCGCAGCTTCCAGTAGATATGAATGATTTACCGCATATTGATGTTGTTCTGATTTCGCACGATCATTTTGATCACCTTGACTTAAAAACTGTGAGATCACTGGCCAAACAAAAAAATGGCAGCCCTTTGTTTTTAACCGGGCTAGGTTTGAAATCTTGGTTTGAAGCCAATGTTGTTGATGCAAAAGTTGAAGAGCTGAATTGGTGGGACGAGATAAAACTAGGTAATGCAGAGTTTGTATTTGTACCCGCACAACATTCAAGTGGTAGAACATTTACAAATAAGAACACAACATTATGGGGAGGCTGGGTAGTTGAATACGCGAGTAAGAAATTCTATTTTGCTGGCGATACCGCTTATGAAGCAGAACTGTTTAAACAAATTTCACAAAAAGTTGGTTCTATAGATTTTGCAGCTTTGCCCATAGGAGCTTACAAACCCCGGAATTTAATGCGCTTCGAACATATGAACCCAAGCGAAGCTGTGCAAGCTCATATAGACCTAAAACCAATGAAATCTATTGCAATACATTGGGGGACATTTCAACTTGGGGATGAAACCTCAGATGAAAATCGCGCAGACTTTGCCTCTGCTATTGCAAATCAATATGTAGAAAATTTCAAACTAATAGCCATTGGGCAGACGGAAGAAATTGGGATTGAAGTTCAGGATTACGCTTCAAAGGTGCAACTCATTCAGCCCTGACGCACTTCAATCAGTATTTAATGAACCCTTACTATATACCGAACTTTGAGTGTCCGCTTTGGGCCGAAATGCGACATTCAGCCTACAACCTAGAACTATTCAAATCTCTCTCTCTTTTTCAAACCGCCCAAAGTGCAACATAATCGTAGGCAATATTAGCAAGTTCAATATGGTCGAGGTCACTAAGCCGCCCACAATAATGGTGGCCATTGGGCCTTCAATCTCACGCCCTGGTTGGCCGCTGCCTGCCGCGAGTGGCAACAAGCCCAGCGCGGTCACTAGCGCAGTCATCAGTACAGATGGCAAGCGCTCAGTGGCGCCGCGAATACAGGTTTCTAGATTCCAAACGCAGTTTTCTTCGTCTATTAAATGTTGAAAATGTGAGACCATCATAATTGAGTTTCTCAACGTAATACCAAACAGCGTGACAAAGCCCACCAGTGAGCCAAGCGAAATCCAACCACCTGTAAATAAAGCCGCCAACACGCCGCCGATTAAGGCAAACGGCAGATTTACAAAGGTCAGCAGCAAGTTGCGTAAATGCCCAAATGCGATATAGAGCATGAGGAAAATGGCTACGCCAGCAAGTAGCGAATGCACAATTAAATCTTCACGCGATTGTGCGTTTGCTTCAGCCTCACCTGTAAATTTTGCATAATTGCCATGATGCAAGCTGATATCAGTCTTTATGCGTTTTTTGAGTTCATCAGTAAAGCTGGTTACATCACGTCCTTCCACATTCGCAGTAACAGTTTGGATGCGTTTTGCACCTGCATGCAGTATTTTTGAGCGGCCATTTTCTTGTGTGATAAAAGCGATGTCTTTTAAATGTAGCAATTTTCCATCGTTATTAAAGAGTGGAATATTGCCCACATCGCCAATATCGTCTCGCGCTTCGCTATCTAAAACGACACTTAGACCTACTGCACGGCTACCCATGTAAACTTGTGCAATCGGCACGCTTTCATAGGCGGCACGTAATGTGTCCAACACGTCCACAGGCTGCAAGCCCCATATACTAAGCTTTTCTGGGCGAAGACGAATGACCACTTGCGGCGTGCCTGGTGGTGATTGCACCAGTACATCTTCAGCACCTTTAATGCTAGAAACTAGCCCTGCGATTTTTTGCGCGTCACGGTCTAGCGCGTCTAAATCATTGCCATAAATATTAATGACGGTTGAAGCGGCATAGCCAGAAATGGTTTCTTCGATGCGTTCCGTTAAAAAGGTGTTAATAGCGAAATTAACACCAACAAAGCCAATTTCAGCCTTGCCATCGCCGTCTGTATCTACGGCTTCACCAGCTAACTCCTCGCGTATATCCGCCAAAATACGGTCTTGCTCGCCACCAGATAGCGTGCCGATTTCAATTTCAAACTCACTATAATGCGTGCCGAACGTATCTGCGCCATTTTGCGCGCGCCCAACCCATTGCGTCACAGAATTAACCCCTTTAATAGCACTCAATGTTTTTGCGACTTGCTTGCCAAGGCGCAACGATTCTTGTTCTGAAGTGCCAGGCACGGCAGTCATGTGCATAATAAAATGGCCTTCGTGCAGGGCAGGGATAAACTGACTTTTAAATAAAGGCAGCACACCCAATCCCAGCGCAATCAATAACAAGCTGACGCTAATGACTAATTTGTAACGCTTCTCAATGGCATGTAAAAGTGCCACGTAGCGTTTTTTAATCCATTTAATAATGGGCGAGTCTTCAGTATCTAACTTCGCATTGCCCAGCATGAGATAGCACAGGGCGGGGGTAAGCGTAAGCGCAACCACAAGCGACGCCATAATAGCGGCAATGTAAGCAAAGCCCAAAGGCGCAAACAGCTTGCCAGCCACGCCAGATAAGGTGAGTAGTGGCATAAAGACCAGCGCTACTATGATGGTGGCGTATACGACCGAGCTACGCACCTCCATGGAGGCATCAAACACGACTTGATAGATAGGGTGCGGCTTTGTTAGTAGACGATTTTCTTTTAGGCGCCTAAAAATATTCTCGGTATCAATAATCGCATCATCAACCACTTCACCCAAGGCAATCGCCAAGCCACCCAAAACCATAATATTAAGACCAATGTTAAAGGTGTGCATGACGACAATTGCGGTGAGCAGCGAAAGCGGAATGGCCGTTGCAGAGATAAACGCGGTGCGCACGTTAAACAAAAACAAAAACAGAATGGTAATCACCAAAACCGAGCCGATTAAAATATCTGTGCGTACGCCGTCAATCGCGGTTTCGATAAAGTTGGCCGGCCTAAATAAACCTTCGTGCAGAGTGACTTGTTCGCTTTCTAAACTTGGTTTTAGTTCTTGCAATGCTGCTTCAATGGCTTGGGTAACCCCATGGGTATTGGCTCCTAGCTGCCCTTGTACTGAAAGATATATGCCAGTTTCGCCATTAATAGCCGCCGCGCTAATGGAGGGTGCAGCACCTTCGACCACGCGCCCAATATCGCCTAATTTAATACTCAAGCCATCTTTATGTAGTAAGACCGATTTTGCCAATGTTGCCGCAGTCGTGGCTTGACCTTCTATATTCACAATAATGCGTTGATTGCTGTTTTCGATATAACCAGCGCCGCTCACGCCTGTGGCGCGTTCTGCAGCAGCGACTACATCGCCGATATTGATTTGATAGCGGACTAATTTGTTGGTATCAATTTGCACTTGAAACTGGCGTACTTCTCCACCAAAAACATTTACATCTGCCACACCAGGAATCGCCAATAAGTGCGGCGTAATCGTCCAATCAACTAGGGTTCGGAGCTCCATCAGGCTACGTTTTTTAGAAGTAATACCGAAGCCTAAAACGGTGCTGGCACTGGATGTGAGCGGCGTGATGTTGGGCGTAATGCCTTTGGGAATTTGGTTGCTCAGTGTACTTAAGCGTTCTGCCACTACTTGGCGGTTTCTGTATATGTCCCCAGAACCATTGGAAGAGCGTTCATCGAAAATCACTGTCACAATTGATAAGCCTGGAATTGATTGTGAGCGCATATCTGCAACGCCCACAGTACCGGCAATACTCGTTTCAATCGGCTGTGTGACTAGGCTTTCGACCAACTCTGCAGACAAGCCAGGAGATTCGGTTTGGATGATGATTTGTGTAGGTGAAAATTCAGGAAAAACGTCTAAATTGCTGCGAGTGAGGCTATATAAACCATAGAGTACGACGAGTGTCGCTAGGCCAATAATCACGCCATGAAAGCGGATTGAGAAGCGAACGACGGCGGACATCATGCTAAAGCCCCAAACTCATTCATCCTCATTTTAGTTCCGACATCACATTGCTTTGCAATATGAGTCTGCACTGAAATGAAGACTAATTTTTTACAAAAATCAGTCTTCATTTTCATTTTTAATCAAGTACTTAAACTCTTCTGAAAGTAGCAACTGTGCCCCACTGACGACCACTTCACTATCAACGTCTAAGTTTTGGTTAAACCAACCTGTTTCTACCTCGGTATCTGTAGAAATAGGCTTGCGCACAAATTGATCCTGTTTTTCTTTATTTTGGCCTTGCTTAAAATAAGCCCAAGGTGTGCCCGCATACCATATCACCGCATTGCTGGGGATAATGGCACCATCGACTGCATTACTTTTGCTGTCATTTAACTCAACATTGACGCGCATGCCAATACGTAGCTGTTCTGCTGGCGCGCTATAATAAAAAGTTTTACCGAAGCCATTGGTGTCAGATGTAGACGCAGGGGATACATAAGTTGCTTTAATTGAGGATACTGACTCGTTAAGCGGTGTAACATTGATGCTGGAGCCACTCGCCGGATTGGTGCTTGTGAGCGGCAAGCTGACTTGAATCAACACGTTTTTTCTAATTAATAAGTTTGCCAAATGAACAGGCAATTTTTCATCAAAGGCCAGTTTTGCTAATGATTCTCCCCATTGCAATTTCATGCTGTTTTGCAGGTTTTTTAATTGCAATGTATTCGATGTGATATTGGTATTGTCTGCATTCACCGCGGCTAGCGCTTCTTGAACAGCACGGTCTGAGACGTTCTTATCATCATCGTTAAGCGCTTTTAGTCTTTGGTATTGTTGAACATTGTGTTGGCTGTTAGCGCGTGCTAAGTTAGCATTAGTTTTTAAATTTAAATAGCTTGTTTTTGCTTCAATTAGGCTATCGATACCTACAACATTACCGAAGCTTTTAATCTCACCTTGAAATTGTGCTGTGTTGACTTTGGCGGTTTTAATACCGCTATTCTGTTGGGTTGTAAGCGGAAGGCTGACAATGCTAATCCCTTCTTTTTCTGTGATACGACTAGGACTTTCGATTTCTTCTTCCTGGCTAGTTTGGTAGGCTTCATATTCATCTTTGCCATAAAAAATAAGCATCCAAAATAAAACGATAATCAACAAAGCTTGCAATGCAATAATGAGGGTGAGCTTTTTATTCATGAGATGTTCCTGCAGTTTCTGCCGAACCAGTAGTGGGCATAGTCTTGGGCATTGTAAAGCCGTCAAAAATAGGGCGCTGCATCATGTCTTCAAGCGCTAAAGCAGCATTTAAATTGTTAAATTGCGCACCGAGTAACTGTTGTGCTAGCAATGTGGAATTCAATTGATTTTGTGTTAAATCAAGCTTATCAATCAAACCTGCGTCAAATTGACGCAGTAATTTTTGGCTATACGCTAATTGCGTTACCTGTTGTTGTTTTACTTGCTTAACGTTTTGTAAGCTTGCCTCATATGCTGCAATATTTTGACTTAAATCGCCGATGATTTTAGCTTGTAATGCTTCAAATTGCGCGCCTTCAATTTCACGCAGCTGTGTGGATTCTTTGATAAGCGTTTGATTTTTATTAAGTAAATTCAATAAAGTAGAGAATCCTAGTGACCAAATACTATCCCCAAATTCAAATGCAAAGCCAGGGCTGAGTGAAATATCAGGTGTTTGTTTAGCGACTTCTAATTTTATTTTAGCTTCTGCGGCAGCATATTTTTCTAAGCTACGACGAATATCTAAACGGTTGAGCAGGGCGTTTTCTTGCAGTTGTTTTGCAGCAGAGGCTTCTAATTGGGTGGATTGCCGCGTTAAGGTGGCCACAATATCCAATGGTTTAAGTGTTAACTGATTAAATTTTTCATTGCTCAAACCAACGTCAGAAGCCAATATAGCGCGAATTTCATTTGATTTCGCTTGCTCCGTATTAAGGAAAAATAAGGTTTTTTGCTGTAGTAGTTTAGCTGCGTTGAGCTCTGTGTTCGAAAGCGCACCCAGTTGCACACGTTTCTCAAGAATTTTTACAAGCGTATCTTGCGTTTTAAGTTCAAGCGTTAACTGTTGCTGCTGCGCCATATTTTCATGGTAACGTAATAAATCTTTGGCAATTTGGCTACGTAATTGCCATGCGGTGTCGGCAACATCTATGCGTACAGCTTCAACCAAATGCTGTGCTTCTTCGATTCTAATGCCGCGCTTATTGCCAGTTTCGATAGGAATTTCCACATTTAAGCCATAAGCCCATGGACGCTTATCGCCATTGGCAAGGTTGCTACGCGCAATATTGCCATTTATTATGGGGTTTTGCTTTAAGCCAGCAGCCTCAAGGCTAGCATTGGCAAACCCCAATTGTGCTTTAGCGACATCTAACTTGGTATGATAATAAAGGGCGCACAAAGTTAATTCGTTTAAATCCCAGCTGGCAAATGGCAGATCACTTTCTGTGTAGCCTTGTTTGATGAGATAGGCTTTAAAGTCGGCGCTGTTGGTGTCTTTGTTGTTTAGCTTGGCAATTACTTTGGTAGGCTCAATGGGCTTCGCTTGGTATTTTTCGTTAGCGCAGCTACTTGTGAGTAGCGCGAGGCCTAGCGAAGCAATCAAAAAACTTGATGGAGTTAAGCGATTCATGATCAGAAAACACGCGCCTGGCGCGCTAGTTATCAATGCTAGCGTGTACCGAATTTAGCGCGTCTTGTAGAGTTTCTTCAGAAAGTTTATTAATGGTAGTCGCAAGTAAATCAGCCGCTTCGACAGTGCGTATGGGTAAATCATGCGTATTAAGCTCCGCAATTAAGCCTGCTGCAGCACCTGCAATAATAAGTAAAGTTTCGCGCTCTTTCATTAAAAGCTCAAGCTCTGCGCTTAGCATATTGTTTTCATCAGGATGGCTAGTTTTTTGCATAAAATCGTCTTTAAAATTAAGTATTGAATTGCGTGTTAAGTCATATCTTGCTATTCACAAGGGTTGCTTGTCAATGATAAGTGCACGAATAAGTGCTAGATAAGTGCGTGTCTAGTGTTATTTTTGTGATTCTGTTGTGGCTTTTGCTTATCAAAGTAGGCAAAGTTGGGATACAATACGCGTTTTATTGATTTGGGCAATGGTTTAATTTTTTGCCTAGGACTAAATGCGAGAGTGGCGGAATTGGTAGACGCACTGGATTTAGGTTCCAGCGCCGTAAGGCGTGAGAGTTCGAGTCTCTCCTTTCGCACCATCAACAACTAACAGTTTTCTATTTAATTTAGAAAACAATTTTTACAGGAAGTGCAACATGGCAGCATCGGTTGAAACAATCAGCAATTTAGAACGTCGCATGACTATTAAAGTGCCATTGGCGCCATTAGAGGGTCAAATTAAACAACGCCTTAGCCAAATTTCTCGCACTGCTAAATTTTCTGGCTTTCGCCCAGGCAAAGCACCTATTGGTTTGGTGAATCAGCATTATGGCGACCAAGTGCGCGACGAAGTTTATTCTCAAGCGGTGGAAACCAGTTTTGGTGATGCGGTACAAGAAAATAAATTGCGTGTTGCAGGCTTTCCTAATATCGAACACAAGCCGTTTGCCGAAGCAGCAACTGATTTGGAATACACAGCGACGTTTGAAGTTTTCCCAGAAGTGAAAGTGACTGACTTAAGCAAAACTAAGTTAGAAAAACCGAGTTTAGAAATTGTTGAAGCTGATGTGGATAAAACTTTAGAAGTGCTTGTCAAACAAAGAGTTGTCTACGAGCCAGTCAAGCGTGCTGCAAAAACGGCTGACCGCGTCAACATTAGCTTGAAGGCTAATGTCGATGGGCAGCAAGTAGAGGATACAGCTGGCAATGGCATGGATTTAGTGCTTGGTGAGCCTGGCCGCATCCCCTTATTTGATGAGGCGCTTGAAGGCGGCAAAATTGGCGAGACTAAGAAGTTTGATATTACATACCCTAAAGAAAACAACTCGTCACAAGTTGCAGGTAAAAAAGTAAGCTATGAGGTGACTTTTAACAGCATTTCACAACCGAAATTACCTAAAATTGATGCAGATTTTGCAAAAAGTTTAGGCGTAGATGATGGTGATATCGAAAAAATGCGTGCAGAAGTTAAGTTAAGCCTTGAGCAAGAAGCAGAAAAACGCATCAAAGCGCGTGTGAAAGAGGCTGTGTTTCAAGCGTTGGTAGAAGATTCTAAACTTGAAGTGCCTAAAGCGTTGGTGAGTGTTGAAATTAACCGCATGATGCAAATGACGGCACAAAACTTACAACAACGTGGCATGGCGGCTAAAGATATTCAATTAGAACCCGTTATGTTTGAAGAGCAGGCAAAACGCAGTACTGCATTACGTCTGATTTTGAGCGAAATTGTGAATACCAATAACTTGCAAGCAAATGCTGAACAAGTGCGTGCTGTGGTTGATAGTTTTGCTAATAGTTATGAGAAACCAGAAGAGTTGGTAAGTTGGTATTATGCTGATGTGAAGCGTTTGGATGAGCCAGCTGCATTAGCCACAGAAGAAAATGTTGTTAATTGGGTGCTTGAAAAAGCTAAAGTGACGACAAAAAAAATCAAATTTGATGAATTAATGGCAGGCGCATAAAGACTTACCAAGCGAGAGGTTATAGCAATGAGCGATTTTTTAGTGAATAACAGCCAGATGCCAGCTCCAGAGGGTTTGGGCTATATCCCGATGGTCATTGAACAAAGCGGTCGTGGCGAGCGCTCATACGATATTTATTCACGCCTTTTAAAAGAGCGCGTGATATTTTTAGTAGGCCCTGTAAATGATATGAGCGCTAATTTAGTTGTGGCGCAATTGTTATTTTTGGAAGCTGAAAACCCAGATAAAGACATTTCGCTTTACATTAACTCACCTGGTGGGTCGGTGACTGCGGGCATGTCGATTTATGACACCATGCAATTTATTAAGCCTGATGTCAGTACTTTGTGTATTGGTCAGGCGGCAAGCATGGGCGCATTCTTATTGGCTGCTGGGGCAAAAGGTAAACGTTTTAGCTTGCCCAATTCTCGCGTGATGATTCATCAACCTTCTGGCGGCTTTTCAGGCCAATCAACTGATATTCAAATTCATGCCAAAGAGATTATGTATCTGCGTGAGAAACTAAACGCAATTTTGGCGAGTCATACTGGTAGAAGCACGGAAGAAATTGACAGAGATACTGAGCGCGATAACTTTATGGGCGCAGAAGACTCAGTGAAATACGGCATGATTGATAAGGTTATTGCTAAACGCAGTCAAGCAGAATAGTATATTAGGTAGTTTTTTAGGTTTAAGGATGTTGCATGGCCACTAAAGCCGAAGGTGAAAAGTTACTATATTGCTCTTTTTGCGGCAAAAGCCAGCATGAAGTCAAAAAATTAATTGCAGGCCCGTCAGTGTTTATATGTGACGAATGCGTTGATTTATGTAACGACATCATTAAAGAAGAAGTACAAAATCTAAGCGAAATTAAGGCTACAGATAAGTCTTTACCTACGCCGCAGGAGATTTGTGCGATTCTCGACCAATACGTCATTGGTCAGGTACAAGCCAAAAAGAACTTGTCTGTTGCCGTTTATAACCACTACAAGCGACTTGGTCACAATCATATTTCAGAAAATACTGCAAAAGACGACGTAGAAATCCAAAAAAGTAACATTTTGCTGATTGGTCCAACAGGTTCAGGTAAAACATTACTCGCGCAGACCTTAGCCCGCTTGTTAGATGTGCCATTTGTGATGGCAGACGCAACAACATTGACTGAGGCTGGTTATGTTGGCGAAGATGTTGAAAACATTATGCAAAAATTATTGCAAAAATGTGATTACGACATCGAAAAAGCACAGCGTGGTATCGTGTATATTGATGAAGTAGATAAAATTTCACGTAAGTCGGAAAATGCCTCAATCACGCGTGATGTGTCTGGTGAGGGCGTTCAGCAAGCTTTGTTAAAACTTATTGAAGGGACTGTGGCTTCTGTGCCCCCACAAGGTGGTCGCAAACACCCGAATCAAGAGTTTGTTCAGTTAGACACTAAGAATATATTGTTTATTTGTGGCGGCGCGTTTGATGGCTTGGATCGCGTGATTCGCAGGCGCTCAGAAAAAGGTGGTATTGGTTTTGGCGCAGAAGTGCAAAGCAAGGATGAT
>JANNOS010000020.1:0-28585 GCA_031399315.1 Methylophilaceae bacterium
CCAGCCTGTCCGGATTTACCAGCCACTCTTGTTACGTTGGCTAAAGTGAGTGGATGCGCATTACCAGAACTGTCTGCAACCGTGTTACCACTGGCCTCATCAAATTTCCAATTGCCTGATTTATTAAATAGAACTAAATCCTCACTTCCAATTTGCTGTGCATAGGCCGCCACATTTGAAAGATCAGTCGCATTTAGTGTTAAATTGCTATGTGCTGAAATTGCCTCACTTAATGTGGAAGCGCTGCCATCATGTAAATACGGTGCGCTTGTCCAAGTATCAAGTAGGGTAGGCGTGTCAATGCCAGTAAGTGCGCCACCTAAACGGTTGCCGCTAGATGCCTTGATTGTTCCAACGTTAGTGAGTGTGCTTGCATTGTTGCTATTGCTAAAATTTCTTCCTGTATGGCAGCTAGCACAACTATTTGAAAAGACTGTTTTACCCGCAGTGGCTGCCGCTGTTAATGTACCATCAGCGTTGCGATTTGGGTTTTGTGCAAAGCTGCTAAGCGAGTTTAGGTAAGCTGCTAAATCATCTAAACTTGCGCTCACTCCAGCTTTAGGGTCGCCTAATGCTTGGTTCCGTGTGCCTGTATTAAATTGTGTGTCGGTCATTAAACCAGTACCGCCAGCTAAATCACGGATTTGTTTCTCAAAGTCTTGCACTTCGTCGAAGTTTGCACTCCAATGCAAGAAGCCATGCCCCGTACCTGCACGACCTTTAAGCGCAATGGTGTTACGTAAGCCTTCACCAAAACCAGTTAAATCCCATACGCGACCATCTTGCTCAGCATCGTTATGGCAGCTTGCGCAACTCATGTAGCTATCTCGCGCTAAACGTGCGTCCTTAGCATCATAGAACAGTTGCTTACCTAATACCGCTTGGGCAGACATTTTTTCTGTAGCTATGGTAAATACAACGTTAGTGCTTGTTGCGGAGAGTTGGCCTTGAGTTGTTAATGGTGACAGGTCAAACACACCGATACTTCTATCCATAAACTCTTGGACGTAAAGCGTATTACCATCTGGAGAAATGGCTAACCCTTGTGGCGCACGACCAACATTCAGTCGGAATAATTCGAGCCCACCAATTGCATCCACCACGGCAACTTGTCGACTAGTTTCTAGCGCTACAAACATATAGACCCCACTTGGGTGATACACAGCAGCACTGCCTACACTTGAGTTATCATGGTCGATACGTTTGCCGTAATCTTCTGCTAGCGTATTCATATCAATACGTGAGCTAATAGCACGCACTGTATTTTGGAAGTCGAGGTTTTGCCCATTTCGTAATACACCACGTTTGATGTTGTCTTGCTTAGACGGCACCCAAGCAGTTGTGCCGTCTGGCGAAATGACAGGTGCAGCTAAATAGTTAGGGATACCACTACCTTGCACTGACGTATCTGTTTTATCGCTATGACGTAGCGTTACGGTTTGAGTCACTGTCATATTCGCTGGATTAATCACTAAAACTTGACCACCAGCGCTTGATGTATCGATTGACGCTGTTGATTCACCAGGCAGTAGTGGCGTAATAAAGCGTGATACTAATACTTTAGTGGCATCGGCACTAATACTCAAGTGGCGTGGGTTGTTTCCCAAATTGACTACGCCTTGCTGCGCCCCAGTGCTTGGGTTTAGTTTGAGAAGTTGACCGGTGGCCTCAAGCACTACGAAAGCGTTACCACCAGCGGGTGCAAACGTAATGCTGTGTGGTTGCGAAGCGCGGGGCAGGGAAATTGTTTGCACAACAGAAAGGGTTGTGGGGCTAATGATAGATATTGTTGCAGAGGTTTTATTAGCAACCCAAATACGACCATCTGGTGCAATGGCTAGTGTGCGTGGAGAAACGCCCACATTAATGGTCGACACCACTGTTTTAGTGGCGTCGTCAATCACACTCACTGAATCGTTGTCTGGATTTACCACCCACAGCCTAGAAGTGTTGCCCGCACGCGTTTCAAACGCAATCGGGCTTGAGTAGCTGGGGCTGTTGGTAGTTTTAGAGGTTGCTACGGCTTGTAAAAAAGTGCGGCGCGTAACAATGTCGTTACTATCTTTGGCACTTAATGTCACAACATACAAACCCGCTTGAGTGTAAGTGTGTGTAACTGCTGGATTCGCGTTGTACGGCGTGTCTGGAGTCCCGTCCCCAAAGTTCCAACTATAAGTAACACCAGAAACTGCGGTCACGTCATAACTTGCCGTACCTCCAGGGTTAAGCACAGGCGCGTTAATAATTCCGCTTAAATCAGGTGGAGTGTAGGGGTCAGTAGGTACTTGTGGGGGCGTTTGACCTTGACCAACCGCAATAATTGCCCCTAATGAGGGCACGCCTGCGGCATCGAGCGCAACGACTTGGTAATAACCTGGTGGTGCGATGTTGTTACTTGGTAGACTGGTTGTAACTCGAATATTCTCTTGTGTGAATGTTAAGGGAATGCGGCGTTGCCCAGTATTAAAAGAATGTGTACCTGTGCTGAGACCAATTAACGCTAACTCTGACACGCTTGCGCTTGTAGTCATGTCCATTTGCATGCTTGCGCCATTGTCATAAGAAAGCCCGCTAATTGCCTTAATCACGGGGCGAGGCGCCAGTTGTGACGTACCGCTTGTATCTTTAAATAAATATGGCGGATAGTAGACCTCCGCATTCAGATTGGTTACTGGGCCAGGAGTGCCTCCACCTACGGTTAAGATAGTGCCGTTAGGCATCAACATTGTTTGTGCGTGATAGCCACGAAAGATTGCTGCGTTGGCACCTGTTGCCCAAGTGCCAGTTGAGTTGTTTGTGGTTGATGGAGTCCAAATTTCTGCGGCGAAAACTGCATTAGTGCCATTCTCATTGCCAAGTTTGGTGCCGCCAGTCACTACGACTTGACCGTTTGCTAACACAATTGAGTTAGCAAAGCGGCGGACATTCACCATGCTAGGCTGTTCTGTAAGTACGGGAGTGCCAGCATTAATGTCTATTACTGTTGCTTTATTGCTAGCAGGTTTTCCATCACCAACATATCCGCCGTTACCACCTATCATTAGAATTTTGCCAGGGGCGTACATCACGGCTGTAGAAGTGGTACCCGCATTTACAGGAGTTGTGTTGCTATATGTTTTATAGTTGCCTATATACGGGAGGGAGCCATTCCCAGTAGGGTCTAAATACCACATCTTGTCTGAAGATACGCCAAACACTTGGCCATTAGGTGCTATCCATGCCCGTGGCATAGAAGTACGTAAAAAATCAGGGCCAAAAACTGTTCTGCTATTAGCGCCGAACAATGAGCGCCAGCCAGTGCTTTCTAGTACTTCTGGCGTCATTGAAGCCAGACCTTGGGCGACCGATTGATCAGGATTATTTTCCATCGGCTCGTTATATGGCACCATTCCGCCAAGTATGATGGGGCGGCCGTCAGGCAGATTAATCATCGTAGAATACCAGCGGTCTGCGGCCAAAGTGTAAGTCGCTGCTGCTTTGCTAGTTGTGGCAGGTGTAAATATTACATTGCTCCTAGCGTCGTTGCCGCCAGAAACCAAAAGGGTGCCATCGCTTAAATAAGTAGAAGTTGAGCAAAAACTATTGACGAGATCTGCACGGAAAGATGTGTTGTGGCTAGCATTACCAAAGCCTAAAGTAGGATTCCATACATCAAAATAACGCCCTGTTTGCTCCCCTCCATCTAAGTTAGTGCCGTAGGTAAGCACGCGTCCATCAGGTAAAACAGTCGTATGCAATCCATTTAATGGCCAATTTTGCACACCAGACCACATGCCTTGTGTTGATGCATTGGCTGGAATATTAAGCCCTTGCAACATTGGGTCTGCCTTAATCGGAATAGTTACCCAGGTATCTGGCGTAATTACATCCGCTTTGGCTATTTGCATGAGCTGCAGAAAAGGCAGATCTAAAACCAACATCGTAACTATGAGGAACTTGGCTACTAGTTTTTGGGTGTAGTCACGAAAGTTGCTTAACGTGTAATTATTCTGTTGCATTTTAAATATACTTTCTAGTTTTTATCTTCAAAGTTTCTAATGTGTTTGGCATGGTTTGTAAAAATCAACATGCATTGACACTTGTGGCATAAACTGGCACTTGTGACGGAGTTTCATCATTAATTTTGTTAGCACTATTGCATTTCTCTCAATTTTTCTTTAAAGCAAACTTTATACCAGTTTTAAATTATTGCTGTTATCAATTCATCTTAAGGCATTTTATATAACTGCTCCACCTCTTGCATGATGCGCTTTACATCTAATGGATTTCCGCTATAGCGCTGCATTAGTTTGCCATTTTTGTCTACCAGCCACAAAACTGTAGTGTGGTCGTTTGGGCGTTTGGCATCTTTTACTTGTTTCTCATTCCCAAATAATTGCAAGCGATCTACCAATTGTTGAATACTTTCTGGGCTTCCCATAATAAAAGACCAACCAGGTAAATTTGCGCCTGTTTTTTTTGCAAAAGTGTTGAGTACTTTTGGCGTATCTTTAAGTGGGTCTAGTGAAACTGACACAATCTGTACATTTTTGTTAACATTTGGTGGAAGTGATTTTTTAATTTCAACCAACTGCTTAGTTTGTAGTGGGCACACGTTTGAGCATTGCGTAAATATAAAGTTAAATAGGCTAACTTTACCTATAAGGCTGGCATAGTTGATTGTATGGTTATTTTGGTCGGTGTAGGTTTGGTTTTCGAAGTTTGAGTAAAAGCTGGTTGAGTCCGTGATTGTTGAAACATCTTTTGTTTTAGCAACGCTCAATATGCTGTGGTTAAGCAATAGTGTAAACAATACTGCTTGCGCCAACAGAAATTGGCGAAACGTTTTGAGGGGCTTAGCTTTTAAACTTTCAATCAATTGCATCAGGTTTTTCTCATGTTTAGTTATTAATTAGAACTTATTAGATAAAAGTCTTAAATTTAGTCAGCAATACATTTTGCTATCAGCAAAAAATACCATGCTTATTTATTACTATCAATAGCCCATTTGGGGGAGTACCCCCACTAGTTATTTTGCGTATTTTGTAAGATAAGTTTTTTGTTGAGCACGTAGTGCTTATTTAAATTGATATCCTTGCGAGCTAAAGCTAACGCGCTTATAATTAAGCCCAGCAGTTTGGTTGCTTATTTATCAGATTGAGGATATTAAAAATATAATAATATTCTTTTAATATGCTGCTCACAACTCAATGATTGAGTGTAGGTGGCATTTATTTTTTACGCATTTTATTAAGGATACAACATGAGTCAAATCGTTATCGATCACAATCCATCAGAAGAGAAATTAAAGTCATTAGGCGTTTCTAGTTGGTCTATTTGGGATTGTGCGCCTTCAAAGTTTCCATTGGACTTCGGCATGACCGAGAGTGCCTATGTGTTAGAAGGTGAATTTACAGTGACACCACAAGGCGGCGAAAAGGTAACCATTAAAGCAGGTGATTTTGTGGTGTTTCCAAAGGGTATGAAGTCACAGTGGGAAGTGATTAAGCAGTTGAAAAAACATTACAAGCATTCTTAAAAACCGCATTTTTGTTTGTTAGGAATACAAAAAGCCTTGATGACTCAAGGCTTTTTGTTATTTTGACCTGCACTCTCATTGCTATATCAACATGCATTGCTATACCAACATGAAATGAATTAGGAGTGGAGTAATGGAGAAGTCCAGAGGATTATTTTTTATGCATTTTAGCTAAATACACATTTTTGTCATATTCCTAATATAAATTGTTAGCATGTAATTGGAGTATGAAATATGTTTGCATCATGAAATTTCAGCAACACCTCAGTTTTAACAAATCATTAAGTCCTCACCTCCTCATCAAAATGCTGATAGATCCAGTATTAATGGTTATGACGTTGTTTTGTTTAGCAATTTATTCTGAAGACCAATTTACATCAAAGTATGTTGTGCTCTCTATCATGTTGTTTGCACTCAGTTTTCCTGGTTCTTGGAACAGCGCTAAGAGTTTTAAGGCGGAACTTTTCGATACAACTGGGCAATGGTTGCTAGTCTTGGGAATCTTGTTGTTTTTTGGATATACAACACAGTTTTTAGATAGTTTTACAAGTGACTTCATTTTGATATGGGGCGTGGTCACGCCTATAGCGCTCATCCTTTCTCATTTATTAGCTAATCAATATTTATCAAGTAAATACTATATTGCAAGTGTAAAAAAAACAGCTGTGATTGTAGGAGTCAATGAATTAAGTTTTCAGCTGCAACAAAGAATTAATACTAATGTTGAAAATGGCATACAGCTTAAAGGCTTTTTTGATGTTGTTTCTGAGCGAACACCTATCCACTTCGCCGGAATGAATAGTCAACTAATCGGCAAAACTGAACAATTGTCTGATTACGTTAAGCAACATAGTATTGATATTATTTATATTGCGTTGCCACCATCGTTACATACACAAATTATGATGCTTTTAGATGACTTAAAAGATACTACTGCATCCATTTATTTTGTACCAAATTTCTTTTTGGCTGATTTAATTCAGGCAAGGATAGATGAGATTGATGGTATGCCGATTGTAGCAATGTGTGAAACACCATTTTCTGGCTTTAATGGTGTTATTAAAGGGCTAAGCGATTTAATCATAGCCAGTCTAATTTTATGTCTTGTTTCCCCGTTATTTATTATTTTAGCTATTGGCGTTAAGTTGAGTTCACCTGGTCCAGTTTTTTTTAAACAGCGTCGCTGTGGTTTAGATGGTAGTGAGATTGTGGTTTATAAGTTTAGATCGATGAAGGTGGCTGAAGAAACTAATGTTGTTATACAAGCAAAACTTAATGACGAAAGAGTAACTCCGTTTGGTAAATTTATTCGCAAAACATCTCTGGATGAGTTGCCGCAGTTTATTAATGTATTGCAAGGCAGAATGAGCATAGTAGGGCCAAGGCCACACGCAATTAGCCATAATGAAATGTATCGTAAAGTGATTAAAGGCTATATGGTAAGACACAAAGTAAAGCCTGGCATCACTGGTTTAGCACAGATAAATGGATATAGAGGTGAAACTGAAACTGTGGCAAGTATGAAAGCGCGTATCGATTATGATATCGCTTATTTGAAGAAATGGTCACTTAGCTTAGATATAAAAATTATTCTTAAAACAGTAGTGCTAATTTTTAAAGATGCTAAAGCCTATTGATGTAATTCAAAATGTAATAATGTTTAGTAAATAATAGTCTATGTAGACTATAAAATTAAATATCACCTCGCCAATAAAGTCACAATTCATATATATGATTGCTATGTCTAGTAATTTTAAAACTAGTACGATATTACTGAATAATATTTTATATATTGGGAGCAAGTAAATGAAACTGCTTAAAAGCATCTTTTTGTTGATGGCAGTATTAGGTTTTGCCAATGTCAACTTAGCGCATGCTAACTCTACTACTAATTTGACTATTGGACCTTTACCAACATCTGTAACCTATGGCAACTCATTTGCCAGTGCATCAACTGGCACAACATTTTATGATGCTTATTACTTCACAATCCCAGATGGCTCTACAAATTCTATCACTTCAACAATTAGTTTTGGTACAACTTCAGGCTTAAATAATTTGAGAGCACGTCTTTATGCGGGCAACTCAAACCCATCAGGTACGGTAACTGAACTGATTTCAGGCTGGGGAACCACAGCTACTTTAATTCCTGGACTTGTTACAACCGAGACAGTAGTTTTGAATCCTGTTGCCTTGTTAGCAGGTAGTTACACTTTACAAATTAAAGGTACTGTAACTGGCTCAGGGGGTGGTTCTTACGCTGGGGTTTTAAATATTAGTCCAGTGCCAGAAGCAGACTCTTACGCAATGTTGTTAGCAGGTTTGGCTGTAGTAGGCTTTATGTCACGCCGCCGCAGAATTAATTAATAACTTTTATCAGAACTTAAGAGACATTAAATTATCGGTCAATCTGGACCGATAATTTTTTGTATTGATGATATAGTTTTCTAATGAAAAACTTTATTTTACTACTGCATTTTACTTTGCCTTTTTTCTCAGGGCTTTTATTCTCAGGCGAACTATTTGCCGCCGATTCACTAATAAGACCAATCAATGTCGCAGTGGTTGTAAATACTGTGAATGCAAATAGCATCGAAGTTGGTCAGTATTATCTTAAATTGCGCGGCATTCCTAAAGCTAATCTTATCAAAGTAAATATCGCAGGTAGCCCAAGAAGGCTTAATGTAGAGCAATTTAACGAGCTAAGGCAACAAATTGTTGAAAAGCTTAATCCTGATATTCAGGTGATACTGTTAGTGTGGACAGCGCCTTATGCGGTTGGATGCAATTCAATTACTGCCGCATTAACTTTAGGCTATGATGCCGCGCAATGTCAGAATACCTGTAGCTCAGGTAAAACAAGCCCTTATTTTGGTAGCACGTCTACT
This sequence comes from Methylophilaceae bacterium, assembly GCA_031399315.1. GTDB lineage: Bacteria > Pseudomonadota > Gammaproteobacteria > Burkholderiales > Methylophilaceae > Methylotenera_A. The sequence goes on from JANNOS010000020.1 coordinate 8,407, forward strand.
AGCCCATCCGAGCTTGGCTTACAGCTAACAATGTTAATGCCTACTGAATCAGTAGAAGATGCAAAATCCCTTATAGATCGAGGCGTGCTAAGCGCATTTAATGTGAATGAGGCAAGCGCGTATTATTTGAATACTTCTGATAGTAACCGTAGTACTAGAGCTATATTTTTCCCAAAATCAGTCGATATACCAGAAAAGAAGTTACACATTTACACTCTACAGACAGATAGTATTGAGCATAAAAAAGACATTATGTTTTATCAGACAGGATTAATGAGTGTGCCGAACTTGGAAACGCTTAGGTTTTTGCCAGGTGCATTGGCAGATCATCTTACCTCTACGGGTGGTGACTTGCTTGATGGTGCACAAATGAGTAGCCTAAAATGGCTTACAGCGGGTGCTACAGCAAGTTATGGCACAGTGTCTGAGCCTTGCAATTATTGGCAGAAATTCCCAAATCCGACGGTGCTGCTCACACATTATTTGTCAGGTGAAAGTGCGGTTGAAGCTTATTGGAAGAGTGTTGCTTGGCCAGCGCAAGGGCTATTTATTGGTGAACCACTAGCCGCACCATATTGCCGCTATTGCGCATTGAGGTAGTTAAAAATGAATTCAGCTTTTCAGGCGCTAGTAACACTTTTTATAGCAACATATTTTAGACGCAGACATTCCCACCAATACGGAAATAGTACTACAGCATTAACTTTTTAGACTACCCATTCGGACTAATCTAGTCCATGTGGACTACATATTTTTACGTTAAAACATACAAAATGTCACATTAAGCATTTATTCTGAACATATAAATTTTTTTGATTGTTTTTTTATTAGGAGATAGAAGTGAAATTAATTAAGACTATTACGGCATTATTTTTAACAACTTTAGCTACATCTGCAATAGCTACAGAGGGCTATAGCTACACGCCATCTACTGATAAATTGTATGTTGCGACTGCAGGGGAGGTTATTTTGACATTTTTGTCAAAAGAAGCCGCTTATTCCAATGATCTGTATTTACAGGGTAAACAAGACTCAATCTTAAACAATCAAACGGCAATACCAAATAATCAGTTTTCGCTAGGTAGTTTTGCGGCAGGCACCGAGCTGGCATTCACAATGTTTGTTAAGAATACGGGATTTGCCTTTTATACTGGCGAGGCAGATAAAAACCCAGATAACTTTATACATGCTGCTTTTGAGAATAAATCTGGGCAACCCTTAGTTATTGGATTTGAAGATTTATTTAATGGGGGCGATAGGGATTATAACGATCTAGTATTTTCGTTGACTAATGTTAGTTTGGGTACAATTCCATCACCAGTACCAGAGCCAGAAACCTATGCAATGTTGGCTGCAGGTTTACTCTTGCTTAGAGCAGCAAAACGCCGTAAAGCTTAATTGTTTAATTTAAAAAAGCGGCTTTAGTATAAGTCGCTTTTTTTATGATTGTTTGTCATTACATTAATTCTGCAACTCAAGATTGTTGATTTTCTACAGACGCGTTGAAAAAATATCCAAACATACAGTTTATTTTTGTAACAAAACTGTCATAAATATTAAGTCTTTCTGAAACAAAAAATGACTAAAATATGTCATTAATCTCGTGCAACAAACATGTCATTTTCAAATAAATCCGAACATTTAATTACCAAACGCCATGCCCTTACTTTATTTAATTTGCGTGTAATCATGCATGTCATTACCTTGTCAGCAGGTTATGCTGGGTTTAGATATTTTGAGAAAACAGGCAAATCAGAAACAAATAATAACGCATGAGCATTAGACTAATGACATTCGTTATAAATAAACATCTGCCTATGCATACTAAGGGAGCTTTGCTATTTTTATTGATGCTAGCAATGCAATTGTCTGGTTGTGCTTTTACACCTTGGGATAAGTCGATTGATAAAACAAAAGTTAGTGAGTTACAGGTAGAAGATGCGCAAAATAAAGTGGCCAAAAACCCTGAGGCAGTCGTAGCGCGTAAGAATTTGTTATTGACAACCGAGCTTGCTACTACTAAATTATATGCAGACGCCGAAAAAGCCCGCTCAAATGGGCAGTATGAAGAGGCGATAGCTAGCTTTGATAAGGTGTTGCAGTTTTTGCCTAGTGACCCTAGCGCGCTCAATGGAAAGCTTAAAGTTGAGCGTGAAATGGCGCAAACTGAAAAATTAACTGCTGTTAATGCGCTTCTTGAAAATAACATGTTAGATGATGCAAAAGAGATTGTTCATCAAGTGTTGTTAGAAAACCCGCAAAACATCAAAGCCATTCAGCTTAAGAAACGGCTAGATGAAAAATCACCTCAGCTTAGTTCAAATCCACTTCAACTTAAACCCCTGTTTGATAAACCTATAAGTTTAGAGTTACGTGATGCGAATATTAAAGTTGTGTTCGAGGCGCTATCACGCGCCACAGGCATTAATTTTATTTTAGATAAAGATATTAAGCCAGAGACTAAAGCCAGCATATTTATTAAAAAGACCCGTATTGAAGATGCGATTGAAATGGTAATTTCAAGTAACGGTTTGCAAAAAAAGATATTGTCTGAAAACACGGTACTCGTGTTTCCTAACACGCAACCAAAACTTAAAGAATATCAAGACTTAATGCTAAGAAGTTTTTATTTTACAAATACCAGCGCAAAACAAGTCTCGGCTTTGCTTAAAACCATGTTGAAAACAAAAGATATTTATGTGGATGATCGACTGAATATGCTGGTGATGCGCGATACGCCAGAGGTGATTCGTCTTGCAGAAAAGTTGGTTGCAGCAAATGATCTTGCAGATCCTGAAGTGATGCTAGAAATAGAAGTGTTAGAAGTCAGTCGTGGTCGTTTGCAAGAGTTAGGGATAGTTTACCCAAGTCAACTTTCAGTATTAAGTGCAGATACGGGATTAACTTTGGATGCATTAAATAAAATCACATCAAAAACTGTGGGTGTTTCCCCCAGTCCAGCAGTGAACTTTAAAAAGACAACTGGTGATATTAATCTACTCTCAAATCCACGAATTAGAGTGAAAAATAACGAAAAAGCTAAAATTTTAGTGGGTGATAAAGTGCCAATCATCACCACAACTTCTACTGCCGATGTTGGTATTTCTGAAAGCGTAACTTATATAGATGTTGGTTTGAAGTTAGACGTAGAGCCACATATTACTTTAGATAATTTTGTGAATATCAAAGTCGGTTTAGAGGTTAGCTCATTAGGTGAGAGAACGGTGACTAGAAATGGCGCTAGTGTTTTTACTATAGGGACACGCAGTGCAAATACGGCGCTGCGGCTAAAAAATGGGGAAACTCAAATTCTAGCAGGGTTGATTTTGGATGATGAACGTAAAAGTGCAAGTAAATTACCAGGTTTAGGTGATATTCCTTTAGTTGGTAGATTATTCTCAAACCAGCAAGATCAAAAAACTAAAACCGAGATCGTCTTGGCAATCACTCCACATATTATTACAAATATCGTACGACCTTCAGCCGAGATTTTTGAGTATTGGTCAGGCACTGAAAGTGTCATTACCGATAAACCGCTTATTAACATACCAGTTTCAAATGAGCCTATGTCGCGAAAAGAAGAGCTTCAGGAAAGAAATCGCTTAAGACGAGAGCAGATGCAAATTGACTCTCAGGCACAACAAGCGGCAGAGCCTGTGGCAGAAGTGCCTGTGGAACCTCCAGTTGCAGTGCCAGAACAACCAGCAATACCCCAAAGTGTTAGTCCTGAAAGCCCACCAATTGCCCCAAGCCAATAATTACATCTATTTTAGTTAGGGACTCTCTACTAATTGATAGGGATTTAGTTCCTTGTTATAAAACTGTAAGAAAAATGCCATCTAGTTTTAATCTTATTGTCACTAAGTAAATACAAAATCGTCGCTATTATAGAAAATAGAAGAACTACCATTTCTACTCAATTAAATTCTAACGTACAAATAAACAATAACGATGGTCTAAGTTTAGAGCAGCGCGTTAATTTTATGGATGTAATATCAGGCTCATTACGTATTTCTCAGCGTTCACATCTCTTTAATTGGCTGCAAGGCGAGTTTCAAAGTCTGGTGGGCCATGAGATTATGATTTTTGGGGTTAAATCTTCGGAAAATGAACCATACTATTTTGAGTACTTCACAAGCTCTCGCTATTTTGGCGATACTCAATTTAATGAGGTAATACAGCAAGAGGCAGGGCTTATTAGTCAGGTATTAAAGCTTTGGAGAAAAACAAGTTTGCCGCTGTTTGTAAATAATCAAGATGAGCCCATGCAGCAAGGTAATTACAATGTCATTAATTTCGATCAGAATAGTTTAGTTAATTCAGAGTTAAAGAATTTTGTGATACATGGCTTTGGCCAGAACCATAGTAAATTATCTAGTATCGTTATTTTTGCCAGACTGCATAAACAAGCCAATACAGCTTATGCACACATGTTAGAGCTGATTATGCCGCATTTGCATTGTGCTTTAATTAGGGTGACCAGTAGCAAAAACAATTTTTCAGCCTCTCCAGATAATTTAGGCAGGCTAATCACAAAAAGAGAATCAGAAGTATTGCAGTGGCTGCACATGGGTAAAACCAATTGGGAGATTTCAACCATTCTTAATATTAGCCCGCTTACTGTAAAAAATCACGTTCAAAATGTAATACGCAAACTAAGCGTATTAAATCGCAGTCAAGCGGCAGTTAAAGCCGCTAAACTTGGATTAATCAAGACATTGAAATAATTTTTTCAGTCTTAGTTTTCAATTTTAGTTTGATTTTTCACATCTAGTACTTATTAAGTCCCATTCACATTTCTTATATTTAAATCCCTTCATTCTCTAGTCCGAACGGACTAGTTCTAGACGCATAAATTTTACACTTCACGTGCAACATACTAAATGGTTGTAAATGGAATTTATTGCTTGAAGAGTCAGGTAAAACAACTAGTCCACATAGACTATTTATTTTGTTTGGCGTGTCATAAGCAGGCTGTAAATTGTTAGTGTCGCTTAAAAAGAGGTGAGTTTTATTTTAAGCGAGTATTTTGCTTAGGTAATAATTTTTTGATTACCTAAGGTAAGGGTTTAAGAAGTAATTTTTAAGTATTTTTATATTTTCGGGAGATTTAAATGAACTTTAAATTAAAGGCTTTAGTTGCTGCTGCTGTAACAACTATGACGATGTCTGGCGCTGCAAACGCTATTAATCTAAATGAAATGTTTTTAGTAGCATCAGATGCCTCTGGTCAAAAAACATTTGTGGCTGCATTAGGTAATCTTGCTGGTCAAGTAAGTACTTTTAACGGCACTAGCAACCTTACTACTAACTTATCTGGTACTAACTGGACTAACTTTTTGAATGGTGCTGTTGATGTTAAATACCAAGTGATGGGTTTCTACCCAGCTGCCACTATTGCTGGTTTTAACGCAGCAGATGAATTTGTTGTTACTTCAAATACATTGCCAGGTGCTTTTTCTAACAGCGGATTGAACACTTTATTCAATAATGTGCGTTCTGATACATCATCAATTGGTCAATTCATGAGGATAACCTATCATGGTGATCTTACTGGCAGTGGTTCAAAATATATAGTGGGTGGTGGTGCTGATGGTATTGGTGCTGTTAACACTAACATATTCAGTGGTTATGGTGGTCTTAATACGACAGCAGATTTGGGTACAAACTTGAACTTCTGGAATATTACCAGACCTACTTCTAGCAGTCCTGTTACTCAAACTGTTAAAACAGCATTCGCAGGTGAAGGTAATCCAGCTCTAGATTTCTGGAACTTAAATGCAGCTGGTGTATTAACTTACAACACTGCAGCTACAGCACCAGTGCCAGAAGCAGATACATGGGCAATGATGTTATTAGGTCTAGGTTTCATGGGCTTTGTTGCGCGTCGTCGTCAAGCTTAATTAATCTCGTAATACGCGCTAGTGCCACATTGTGCTAGCGCCAAGATTAAAAAGTTTATTGATTAGATTCACACATAAATTAGCGCTTTAAAGTCTTTTAAAGCGCACTAGAGAAGTTTTAACATTTTTTTGGAGAAATATATGCAAATTAAAAAATTAGCTTTAGCTGTTGCGTTCGCTGTTGCTGCACCGTCAGCATTTGCAACATTAGAAACATTACCAGTGGCTGTTCCAGCTGCTAACATTATTAACATGACTGGTGCTACTGCACCTACTAAAACAGTTGGTCTTGCTTTAGAAGATATCTGCGCTTCAGCAGTTGGTTCTACTTCTGCTCCAGTATTCATCAGAGTAACCGATGGTACTGCAGCGCCAGTTGGTAAGGCTTGGAAATGCGCAGTGTCAGCAGGTGCAACTTTTTCAAAATTGCCTGGCGTAACAGGTCCATGGATTGTACGTAAAAACGAGGGTGGTTCATTGAACGGTGTGGTGCCAATGCGCAACGGTTCAACACAAACTCAATTAAATACCAATGCAGCTGCATGTGCATTTTCTAATCCAACTACAGCAACATGCCCAATCGGCTCTGGTTTAAGATCTCACATCGGTATTAGTGATGTTTCACAAAACGTGTTTTCTGTAAAAGGCCAATTACCTGCAATTATAGCTGGTAATACATATGTGGCTGATATTGCCATTGGTCAATTGCAAGGTTTTGGTGTCGCAGTTTCACCACAACTCTATGCACTTTTACAAGCAGACCAAGGTGTGGGTGCTGGTATTCCTAGCATCAGCCAAAGTGTTTACGCCAGTTTGACTTCATCAACAAACGATCCATGGCCAGCGTTATTGCCAAATGGTACAGCACATCCATTAAGCAACACAGTTAACGTGCTTCGCCGTAGTACTACTTCTGGTACACAAGCAGCATCTGAGTTGTTTTTCTTAAAAAATCCATGCTTGTCAGGTGCTGCACCACTTGGTGGCGGGTTATCTCCATTAGCAGCGGGTAGTTATGCTGGTGGCGCTTTAAATGTAGTACAGGCTGCTAACTCTGACGCTGTTATTAATGGTGTTAACCAAAATACAGGTTATGCACTTGGCGTTGCATCATTAGAGAACATTGTTCCAGCATCTGGTTGGAAATTTGTTGCAGTTGATGGCGTACACCCTGGCCAACCAAATGCACCAGAATGGCAAAGAAAGAACATCGTCAATGGTTCATATCCATTTGCTTATGCAACTTACTTGTTCCAAAATACTTCTTCTAACTTAGGTGCAGCTTTGCTTGGTAACATTGGTGATCTTAAAAACGCTCTTGTTGAAGACTTAGGTGTAGGTGCAAACTTAAATGACTCAAATGGTATTGCAGGTGACCCACTTGCACCTACAGCAGATTTTGGTGTAGAAACAGCAAAATATAGCCGTCAACCATTAAGTGAATGTTCACAACTAATTAACCAATTCTAATAATATAGCATTGTTAATTTAATATAAATTGTGCGAATTAGTGATCCTAATTCACTCAATGCAGAATAGCCACTCCTCCAAAACATTGGGGGGTGGTTTTCTGTTTTATGCTGTATTCACTTTATGGTGAGTGGCTAAAGCTTAAAGTAGAAAAAGTATGTTTTAGTTTAATAATTAATAACTTAAAAAAGTATTATTGAGGAACTTAGTATGAATCAAGGCCGTTTTCGCTTAGTGTATAGCCAATGTTTAGGGATGTTTGTGCCAGTGTCAGAAAACACAAAGGCACAAGGCAGAAAAAGCTCTGGCAAGCGCATGCGCTCTCGCTATGCTGTAGCAGCGGCACTGTTCTCAATTTCTTACTCATACAGTGCGAATGCAGATCCACCACCCGTAAACGCACTACCAACTGCTGGAGTAATTTCTTCAGGTGCTGGCAGCATTAACTCTAATGTAACAGCAGCAACTGCGGCGATGACTGTAAACCAATCCACCAAAAATATGATTATTAATTGGGGTAGTTTTAATATTGGCTCAAAAGCCAGTGTTAATTTTATTCAGCCAGGCGCAACCAGTGCAGTATTAAACCGTGTGACTGGGCCTGATGTAAACGGTGTTAAAAATCTGAGTCAAATTTACGGTAACTTAACCGCCAATGGTCAGGTGTATATAATTAACCAAAATGGCATTTTATTTGGTAGTACTGCTAAGGTTAATGTCAACAGCTTAATTGCATCATCACTCAATATCTCAGACGATTTATTTAATAATGGGCTTTTGTCGTCTACCGACTTTGCAGTACCAGCCACATTTTCTGGAATGAGTGGGTTTGTGCAAGTGGATGCAGACGCATCGCTCACCTCTGCAAGCGGCGGTAGAATTATGATGTTTGCACCAGACATTACTAATAACGGTTTAATTAGTACGCCAGACGGTCAAACATTGCTAGCAGCAGGGCAAAAAGTTTATCTAACAGCGAGTGATGACCCTAATCTTAGAGGTTTGTTAGTTGAAGTTGATAATGGAGGTACCACAACAAATACCAATCTTGGCAGCATTGTTGCAGAGCGTGGCAATGTTACATTGGCTGGGATAGCCGTGAATCAAAACGGGCGTGTAAAAGCAACGACCTCAACAACTGCTAACGGCAGTATTAAGCTGCAAGCGAGAGATACCACTTTAGTAGTGCCAGGCACTGTTTTTACTCGCGAAGCCACAGTTGGGGGCACTGTCACCTTGGGTGAAAATAGTATTACACAAGTCATGCCTGATGCCACAGATAAAGCAACCGTTTTAGATACCGTTAAAGTGAATAAATCTAAAGTAGATATTACTGCATCAAAAATACATCTTAAAAATAATGCAACAATCGTAGCCCCCAGTGGGGATGTTAACCTAATTGCAGAATTAAATCCAAATCAACCATCTATATTAGATGCAAACTCTAGTGCGGTAGCTAACAAAAGTCAGATATATTTTGAAAGTGGCAGTAGCATAGATGTAAGCGGTATTGGTAGTGGTAGCAAGTTCTCTGAAAGAGCTAACGAAGAGTCAGCGAAAATATCTGTTGCTAATAATGTGGTTCAAGCGGAGTTGCGTTCTTCACAGTTAGCAGATTCTCCATTACAAAGGTCTAGCATATTAAGAAATGCTAAAGTCTATGTTGATAGCAGGTCTACTGGCGTAGACGGTAATGTTGGAACCTCAGTCGCTGATGTGAGTGGCTTCACCTCTCAAATCAAACAGGGCTTAAACGAGCGTCTAGCAACAGGTGGTAATGTAAGAATTCAATCCGAAGGCAATGTTGTATTTAACCCTACAGCCAGCATAGACGTATCTGGCGGTAAAGTAGATTATATGACTGGCGTGGTCAACAAGACTAAGTTGCAAGCAAGTAGTGGGCAAGTTTTTGATATAGCTAATGCACCAAAAGATTTAAAATATGTAGATATGCTAAATGTAAGTGTTGTAGAGCAGGGCTATACCTCAGGCAAAGATGCAGGCAGCGTTTCTTTTAGCGCACCTGCGATGGTGTTAGAAGGCAAGCTTAAGGGCGATACCATTGTTGGTACCCGTCAGCGCACCGAGGCAACTAGACCCAAAGGCGCCACTTTGCAAATTGGGCAAAATAAAGCGAATCCAACAGATCTAGAGTTACTTAAACAGACTTATGTATTGCATTCAGATCTAATGCTAGATGCAACACATAGTGCTAGCGCTATGCCTGCATTTGGCGATGAATTAAGCCCAGAACAACAGCAAACCTTGTTATTGGGTACAAACTTTACTGCGCCTACAGGTTTCAGCAATCTTAAATACTACGCAGATGGTCAAATTACCGTTAAAAAAGGTACTAATTTAACAGTCTTGCCAGAAGGAAACATCACATTAAATGGCGGCGGTATCAATGTTCAAGGTAACTTAACTGCGCACAGCGGTGCGATAGATTTGTCAGCTAAAAATAGACCTGGATATATTGGTACGCAGCCAAAATTTGTAGATAATGCCTCAGGTGATGTATTGGTCGGAAGCTCTAGCACTTTAAACGTAAGTGGCATTTGGACTAACGATAGCTTAAATCCTGCAAAAAAAGATCTTATTGCATTGGATGGTGGTGAAATTAAGGTTTCTGCTTCTGGTAAGGTGGCTGGGGGTGGAGATGTTACTTTAAATGCAGGCAGCACACTTAATGCATCCGGTGGCGCTTGGTTAAATGCTAGCTCCAAAGTTACAAGTGGTAAGGGTGGCGACATTAAATTGCTTGCGAGTGATGGAACAGGGACTGATTCATTATCTCCACATACTGGTAAATTAACATTAGATGGAACCTTGCGAGCAGATTCTTTAGGTGCTGGTGGTAGTTTAAGCCTTAGTTCTGGCACGGTAACGATAGGCTCAACAACTTTGGGTACTAATGGTGAGACATTAATAAACCCTAGCCTGTTTCTAAGTGGTGGTTTTGCTTCTTACAACGTTGATGGAATAGAGGGTTTAACTGTTTCTGATAATACAACTATTGCACCAGTAGCTGAAACTCGTTTATTAGGTAGTGGCTTTAATGCTCAACAAAGTGGTGCTGATATTACGAGTTTCTCGCGTTTAGCTCTGTTACCATCTAGAAATGCTGCACTTACGCGCAAAGCGACTAGTTTGAGTTTAACTGCCAGTAACCAGAATACGGGTAAATTAAATATAGGCATTGGTTCTGTGATTAGTACGGACCCGGGTGCAAGTGTGAGCTTGATTGGTAAGCGTCAGCTAACGATGTTGGGCAGTATTTTAGCTCCTGCAGGTAATGTATCCCTAACATCAGGATTGGTGAGTGGGGAAAGAAGCGCAGTTAATTATTTTAACAATCAGACATTGTGGCTGGGTGCTAATAGTGTGTTAGATGTGAGCGGTGTAACTGACAGTTATATTAATAGTAGTGGCTTTAAGGTGGGTTCAGTTAAAGATGCTGGTAGCATTAAATTAAATGCGACGAGAGGTGAAATAGTAGCTGAGGAAGGTGCTCAGCTAAAACTGGACGGCACACATGCAGTAATTGACGTAAAAACAAACAAGACTTTTACCGCTAAAGATGTTGCTTCTCAAGGTGGTAATTTAAGCATTTCTGCGCGTGAAGGCGTTTTGTGGGATGCTACCATGAGTGCAAAAGGTGGTAGCGAAAACGTAGCCGCTGGCACTTTATCGGTATCGCTTCCTTTATTGGATTTAGATGCTGTTAATAATACAAACTCAGGTATTTCTGATCCAAAAGAACAATTCCCAACCGGTCCTCGAGAAATTGTATTAAAACAATCGGGTAAGTCTGTTAAGAGTGGCTTGCGCCCTGATGACGAAATAGTGGCTGCTGATAATGGTAAAGCGTATATATTTGCTGATAAGCTGCAAAGTGCAGGTTTTGATAGTATCCAATTGACTAGAAGCAATAATATTCGCTTTGCTGAAAATGTAAATTTAAGTACCCATGGTAGCTTAACGTTAGATGCGCCAAATGTGGTAGTAAATGATGGCGTAAATGCCGTGCTAAATTCCTCTTATATTGCAATGGGTAACGGGCAAGCTGCCGCGCAAGATGGTGCAAGTGTAGCCACACCTATTGTTGGCACTGGTGCATTGACGATAAATGCCAACTACATTGACTTATATGGAAATCAAAGTCTATCTGGGGCTTCAGTTGCTAATTTTAATAGTAAAGGCGATGTCCAGCTAAGAGGTGTTTTTACGAGTAATGATAATAAGGATACAAACCTGTTAGGCGCGCTTAAAACAGCCGGTGACATGACATTTAATGCTGGGCGCATTTACCCTTCTACATTAAGCAAATATACACTTAGCAGTACAGGTGCGGATTCAACAATCGCGTTTAAATCTAGCGGTGCAGATTCTGGCGTGCCATTTTCTGTGTTAGGCACACTTAACGTGGAGGCCGCCAACATTAAGCAAGATGGCATTCTTCGCGCACCATTTGGCGTGATTAACCTTAAAGCGACTGACCAACTTACTCTTGGTACTGGTAGTTTGACCTCAGTTTCTGCCGAAGGAAAAACCTTACCATTTGGTACCACTACAAACGGTAAGACTTGGAATTTTGATGCTGGTGATGGCCGAATTGCCACGATTGATACCTTGCCAGAGAAAAATGTTAATTTAGATTCTAAAAAAGTGAATGTTGTAAGTGGTTCTAAAATTGATGTTTCAGGTGGTGGTGATTTAAGTGCATGGGAGTTCACTGTTGGTACAGGTGGCAGTCAAGACGTTTTAGCCGAGACTGGTGTATTTGCTATTTTGCCAGAGTTTAAAGCGGGCTATATGGCGGGTAATAGTGAATCTAACGCTAATACAACACTTAAACCAGGGGACTCGATTTATATTTCTGGTGGAAATGGGTTAGCCGCGGGTAACTACGTGTTACTGCCAGCGCATTATGCTTTGTTACCAGGTGGCTATGCAGTTAAAGCGGTTGCAGGCACGCAAGATTTTAGTGCTCAACAAAACGTTCGGAACAAAGATGGATCTATGCTGGTTTCTGGCTACCGCACTCAACATGGCGGGCTTACAGCAGATTCGCGTAGCTCTGGTTTCTTAGTCACATCGGGCAACATTGTACGTACGCAGTCAGAGTTTAGTAATACATCCGCTGATAAATTTTTTAGTAAGACTGATAGCGCTGGCAAAGCCAGTAATTTACGCTTACCTGCAGATGCTGGCCGCGTGGCGATTAGCGCCGCAACAAACTTGGTGTTAGATGGTGATTTAATTGCCAAACATGCAAGCACTGCGCGCGGTGCAGAGGTCGATATTAGTTCAGATAAAATTGCGATTTCTGGTGATGGTAGCCAAGAAGCTGGCTTCTTAACACTTTCAAGTGAAAAATTAAATTCATATGGCGCAGAAAGTATCGTCATTGGCGGTAAGCGTGCTAACGTGGCTGAAGGCACACAACTTAATGTGACTGCTAGTAACGTTAAGGTGATTGGCGGTGCTAGTTTAACTGGGCAAGAAATTACGCTAGCAGCTACCGATACGGTTTCAATGGCAAGCGGCACATCTGTGAAAGCGACAGGGCTCGCCACTAAAAATAACGGTACGCTCATTATTGGCAACGCGGACACTGCTGGCAGTGGTGACGGTGCTTTATTACGTGTGAGTACAGGAAAACAACCTGATTTAGTGCGTAAAAATGTAAGTCAAACCAAAGGTACGCTAGATGTGCAAACAGATGCTAAAGTATCTGGCAGCGCTGTCATTGCAGATGCTACTAATGCTAATAGTGTCAATGGCAACATTACCATAGAAAACGATGGGGCAATACGCCTAGGCGCGCCAAAAATCAGCTTTGGCACATCAACTGCGCCAGTCACGGGTTTGCAATTGGATAATGCTAAATTGGAAGCACTGGGTAACCCAAGCAATATTCAATTAAAATCGTATAGCACCATAGATTTTTATGGTGAGACAAAGGTGGGTAATGCTAATTTAAAAAGCTTAACCCTTGAAAGTGCTGGGCTAGTTGGCTATAACAATACAGGCAAGACGGCTACTTTAACTGCAGATACGGTTAAATTTAGTAATCCAGATTCAGCAACATTTACGCCAACAGGCACCTTAGGCAGTGGTACGCTAGAAGTGAATGCGGGTAAAGCCATAGGGTTAGGCAGCGGCACTTTTAGTACTGCGGGCTTTAATAACGTTAAACTTAAAGCTGACCAAGTCATAGGTGAAGCTAAAGGCACGCTAGACGCTAAAAATAGCGACCTAACAATTGACGCAGGGCGCATTACAGCAGCAGGGTTATCGGATACTACAATTCAATCAAGTGGCAAATTAGTGACAACTAGATTGCTGGATAAGTCTGGTAATTTGGTTACCATTTTGGAAAAAGCGCCACTCGGCGGCAAGCTAACGCTGGCGGCCGATACTATTACCCACGGTGGCATTATCGATTTACCTTCTGGCACTGCCACGCTTAAAGCAAAAGGCACTGCGGGTAGTGATAGTTTAGTTTTACTTGCTGGCTCCCAAATTAATGCAAAAGGCAGCGCACAAATGCTGGGTACTGTGGCAGGTTTGGCCGATGGCGGAAAAGTGAATCTGGAAACAAGCAATGGTAATATCCGTATGGTTGCGGGCGCAATAGTGGATGTTTCAGCCACGGGTGGTGCGGGTGCGGGTACGGTTGCAGTGAACACAACAGGTACTGCTAAATTAGCAGGTACGCTGAACGGCCTTGCAGCTGTAGGTAATGGTGTGGGTTTGCCTAAACAAGGTAGTTTTGAGTTAAACGCAAAAAATATAGCTGATTTTAAAGCCTTAAATGCCGAGCTTGAACGCGGGCAATTTAAACAAAGCCGCAATATTCATGTAGCGCAAGGTGATTTAAACATTGACACAGCAGATAAAGTCACCGCACATAATGTAACGCTGACTACCGATGATGGTAATGTGAACGTAGCTGGCACGATTGACGCAACAGGCAGTAAAGGCGGTATTGTTAAGCTTAATGCTGGTCAGCAGGCAGGTAGTGGTAATGGTAATATCACGCTTGAAAAAGACTCGCTAATTGACGTTTCTGCCACCACGCCAGCCACTGAAGCGGCAGGCTCAACAGGTGATGGCGGCAAAGTGTTATTAAACACAACAACAGATAGCGACACATCACCTTCAGTAGGCAGCCGTATTATTGCGGCATTAGGCAGTAAGATTAACGTGAGTGGCAAAGGCCAAGGTAGTGATGGCAAAGTGACATTGCGCGCGCCACGTTTAGGTATGGCAAGCGCCACCGATGCAGGCAATGGCATTGCCATTGGTAATGCTACTACTCCCAAGTTTGAGTCTAATGTTATAGGCACAAATGCAAGCATTGTGGCTGAAGGTGTCAAAGTTTATAAGCCTACAAATGGTAGCATTGACAATCCATTTACTGAAGCGATGAAAGCTGACAATGCAACTTACTTAACAAATGCTAACGCTATTGCAACTAACTTAGGCTTAGCTTCTGATAAGCGTTTTGTATTAGCAGCCGGTGACGAAGTGCGTAGTACAGGCGATATAACTGTGGCAAGCGATATTAATTTACAAGCAGGTGGGCCAGGTGCGTTAACTTTACGCGCCAAGGGTGATGTAAATGTAAATGCTAACATTAGCGCAGGCTTTACTAACGCCGATAAAACAGGTGAACTGACTGATGGTGGTGCATGGACATATCGCATTGCAGCGGGCGCAGATGTAAACAGTGCGGATGTGTTGGCAACCAATAATACGGGCACAGGCAATTTCACACTGGGTGCAGGTAATTTAATACGTACTGGTACAGGTGATATTGAGATTGCTACAGGTGGTAACTTTAAATTAGCAACTGCAGACTCTGCTATTTATACTGCTGGTGAAGTGGATACTAAAAACTACAGCAAATTAGGCAATTTTATTTCCCCCACAATTGCTATTAGCCCTACAGCTTCGATTTTAGCCAAATATTCTGTGAATGGCGGCGATATTACGCTTACTAGTAAAGGTAATGTTAACGGGGCAGATAGCGCACAATTACCCGCCAACTGGCTTTTCCGCCAAGGCAGAGTTGACACTGATACTGGCCTTTATACCAAAAATTCCAGCTGGTGGACTTTCTTCCGCGACTTTAAACAAAATATCGGTGCATTAGGTGGTGGCGATGTGAGTGTGAATGCAGGTGGTGAGGTTAATGACCTTTCTGCAGTTGTTGCCACTAATGGTCGTGTTTTTGGTACGGGTCCGGCCGATGGCAAGTTGGTGCAGAATGGCGGCGGTGATTTAACCATACAAGCGGATGACAATATATTAGGCGGTTTGTATATGGTTGATAAGGGGATTGCAACAATACGCGCAGGGGGTAGCTTGTTAGCAGATAATCTTGGCATAAATACAGCCTTTGCCGTAGGTGATGGTACAGTAGATGTGGCTACTTTGGGTCAGCTCGATATAAGTCGCGTATTCAACCCTACCTTAACTGGCTTATCACGTGTTAACCTTCCTGGGATCACTCAAATAAACGAAGACTCATCAGTGTTTTCAACTTATAGCAATGATAGTGCTATAAAACTCACCTCAGTTGCGGGTGGGGTAACTATAACTAACCAATTGTTACCCACTAATAATTTGGTGGCCGATAATGGTGGTGACCCACGTAAGTTATTTCCTGGCACCTTAAAAGTTAGTGCATTAGGGGGTGATTTTAATACAGGCGATGGTGCTGGCTTTACCTTGATTTCATCGCTTCAAGGGGACTTGCAAATTGCTGCAAGTGGTAATATTAATTTTAATTCTAATATTAATATGTCAGATAGAGAATTGAGTTTACTGCCAAGTGTATTAAACCCACTATCAACTCAGCTATTTGGTGCCCAATTAACAGAAGCATTGGTTACAAATACAAACAATCCTAAACGATTTCATGCCGCAACCCCCATACACCAAAGCGACAGTAAGCCTGTAATAATATATGCGGCTAAAGATATTGTGGGTACTGGTAGCTTCAGTTTGAATTTACCAAAAAAATCAGACATTTATGCTGGTAACGATATTATTAGTTTCTCAGTGTTAGGTCAAAATTTAAACGCTACTGATGTCTCAACGATATCTGCTGGGCGAGACTTTAACTTGGGGGATAATGGTGTAGCATGGGGCGGGCCTGGCTACCTCGATATTTCTGCTGGTAGAGACATTAACATGGGAGTAAGTGAGGGAATTGTTACTCGGGGAAATTTAAATAACCCGTTTTTATCAGAAACTGGCGCAAGTTTGAGAATATTAGTTGGTGCTGAAGGCTCAGATGATCAAGCTTTCATTGCTAAATATTTAAACCCAGCGTCGAGTACTGCCTATCTTAGTAAGTTGACTAAATTTGTTTACAAGGTAAACGGCATTAGTGATGAAGAATTAGTGAATATTGAAGCTATTCTTAATGATCCTAAGGCGACAAACGAAGCTAAATTCAAGGCTAAAGAAGATAAAGCATTAATAGAAGCAAAAGCATGGGAACAATACCAAACGATGGATGTTAAAGTGCAGCGCCAATTTGTACAGACTGCTTTTTTTAATGAACTAAGAGAAGCTGGTAATGATAATCTCGCAGGCAGAGGCGGCTATAAACGGGGCTTTGATGCGATTGCGACCTTATTCCCTAAAGATAATTATGACGGTAAATTGGATATGGCATTTAGTCAGGTTAAGACTGAGCGGGGTGGTGATTTAACAGTATTGGCGCCTGGTGGAAGTGTCATTATAGGCTTACCAAAAACACCAAGAGAAATCATTTTTGCTAAGGGTGCTAAAAGTGACTTTGATGAAGCATTTGCAGCATCTGCTGCTAAACTTGGAATGTTTACTGTAAAGGGCGGGGATATCAATGTTTTCTCCAAAGGAAATATTGATGTTGCGCAGTCTAGGCAATTTACTTTAGGTGGCGGCGATATTACTGATTGGTCTAGCACGGGTGACATTGATGCTGGTAAAGGTTCTAAAACGGCCAGTGCAGCGCCACCACCATTAATACGTACAGATGAAAATGGTAATACATTAGTTGATATATCTGGCGTAGTATCTGGTAGCGGAATCGGTACTTTGCAAACATTACCAACAGCCCCATTGGGTAATGTGTATTTAATTGCTCCCAATGGCACGGTTAACGCGGGAGATGCCGGTATACGTTCATCAGGTAACTTGTTAGTGGCTGCGCAGCGGGTGATAGGGGCAGATAATATTAGCGTGGGTGGCGTTTCCAGCGGCGTCCCAGCGGTAAGTAGCACAAGCGTAAATTTTAGTGCGCCAGCCTCAGCTGATTCTAATAGTACAAATAATCAAGGCGACCAACTTGGTGCTGGCGATAAGCTGGGGCAAAACAGCAAACTTGCGGGCATGCCATCTGTGATTAGTGTTGAGGTGCTTTCATTAGGTGATGAGTCAGTGACAAATGATAAAGAAACATCAACTAAAAAATGTAAGGATGAGAAAAACAAAAAAGACTGTGCGCCATAATTCGTAGTCGTATCGTAACCTTGCTGTAACAAAAAGTTATTAATATAGAGTCCTCATTACTCTTTTCAACCGTTAGCGTCACGGTCACGCCCGGCATCAGCACGGCTTTGCTGCGCAGCAGGTGCACCAGGTCGTGGCGCGGCAGGTCGGCGCTTTCAAAGTATTTCGGGTCGGGCCAGGCCTGCACGCGCGTGCCGCGTTTGCGGTCACTGCTGATGGCTTTGCGCAGCAGCAGCGGCTCGATCACGTCGCCGCCGCCAAACACGAGTGTCGCGACCTGGCCTTCGCGCCACACCGTCACCGCCAGGCGCCTGGACAGCGCATTCGTCACGCTCACACCCACGCCGTGCAAGCCGCCACTGAAGCTGTAGGCGCCGCCCGCGCCCTTGTCGAACTTGCCGCCGGTGTGCAAGCGCGTGAAAACGATTTCCAGCACCGGCACTTTTTCTTCCGGGTGCAGGCCGAATGGGATGCCGCGGCCGTCGTCTTCCACGCTCACCGAGCCGTCGGCATGCAGCGTGACCGCAATCAGCTTGCAGATGCCGGCCAGGGCTTCGTCGGCCGCGTTGTCGATCACTTCCTGCACGATGTGCAGCGGGCTTTCGGTGCGCGTGTACATGCCGGGGCGCTGCTTGACGGGCTCCAGGCCCTTCAAGACGCGGATCGAGGCTTCGGCGTAGGTGGAATCTTGTTTGATCGAGGGCATGGCGGCGGATTCTAGGCAGCCTGCCCAAAGCAACGCGATGCGGATCGCAAGGCTCAGCCGTAGCGCGCCATTGCCAGCCCGCTGATGTCGATGTCCGGCTGCTTGCCCGACACGATGTCGGCGATCACGCGCCCGGTGCCCGCCGCCATCGTCCAGCCCAGCGTGCCGTGGCCGGTGGCCAGCAGCAGGTTTTGCACATTTGTGGCGCCGATGAGGGGCGTGCCGTCGGGTGTCATCGGGCGCAGGCCGCACCAGAAGGTGGCCTTGCTGACATCGCCGCCTCTCGGGAACAGGTCGGTCACGACGTGGTTCAACGTGCCGCGGCGCGGCTCGCGCAGGTTCAAGCTGTAACCCGCGAGTTCTGCGGTACCGCCAACACGGATGCGGTCGCCCAGGCGTGTGACTGCCACCTTGTGCGTCTCGTCCATGATGGTGGACTCGGGCGCGTACTGGGCGTCGGTGATGGGCACCGTGATCGAATAGCCCTTGACTGGGTAAACCGGGATGCGGATGCCCACCGGCGCCAGCAACTGCGGTGAGTGGCTGCCGAGCGCCAGCACCACGCGGTCGGCCTTCAGCAAGCCGGCGTCGGTGTGCACACCGGTGATGGCGCCACCGCCCACCTGCAGCGTATCGATGCGCGTGTTCCAGCGGAACCTGACCCCCAAAGTCGCCGCCATTTCTGCGAGCCGATTGCTGAACTTGAAGCAGTCGCCGGTTTCGTCGTTCGGCAAGCGCAAGGCGCCGACGAACTTTTCCTGCGTCAGCTTCAGCGCCGGCTCGACCTTGCAGAAGCCTTCACGGTCCAGCACTTCAAAAGGCACACCGTATTGTTTGAGCACCGCGACATCACCGCCAATGCCATCGAGTTGCTGCTGGGTGCGAAAGAGCTGCAGCGTGCCCTGCGCGCGGTCGTCGTAGGTGATGCCCGTCTCGGCACGCAATGCCTTCATGCAGTCGCGGCTGTACTCGGCAATCGGCACCATGCGGCTCTTGTTCAGCGCATAGGCCTTTTGCGTGCAGTTGGCCAGCATCAACAGGGCCCAGCGCCACATGGCGGGGTCGAGCATCGGCCAGATGACCAGCGGCGAATGCTGCATCAGCATCCACTTGATGGCCTTGATGGGCACGCCAGGCCCGGCCCACGGCGCGCTGTAGCCGGGCGACACCTCACCGGCGTTGCCGAAGCTGGTTTCCAGCGCCGGGCCGCTTTGGCGGTCCACCAATTCGACTTCGTGGCCGGCTCTGGCCAGGTAGTAAGCCGAGGCCACACCGATCACACCACCACCGAGCACCAGAACTTTCATGCAGCACCGCCCTTCGTTGGGTAACCACTGTAGCCAGGGTGCTGGCGCCAACGTGCAGCGTTTTGCCAGACAATCGCCGAATGAATGCAGCTTCCATGCCGCCCAAGCTGTCGATGGTTCAGTTGCTCATCTGCGGTGCGGCAATAGTCACGCTCAGCATGGGCATCCGCCACGGCTTCGGCCTGTGGCTGCAACCGGTCACGATGGACCGCGGCTGGACGCGCGAGACCTTTGCTTTCGCCATCGCGATGCAGAACCTGGTGTGGGGCCTGTTCGGG
>JANNOS010000044.1:0-21287 GCA_031399315.1 Methylophilaceae bacterium
ATTTTTTTCGCTTCATCGCCAGTAGGTCTAGCACCTTTTAAAACCACATAAGCAACGATGGATTCGCCTTTGATATCATGCGGTTTACCGACAACTGCAGCTTCTGCTACCAGATGATTTGAAACCAATGCTGATTCAATTTCCATTGTGCCCAAGCGGTGACCAGATACGTTCAACACGTCATCAATGCGACCCATAATGGTGAAGTTGCCAGTTTTGGCATCACGCACGGCACCGTCGCCTGCAAGATATAATTTTCCACCTAAATCTGCTGGGTAATAGCTGGTTTTAAAGCGCTCTGGGTCGTTGTAAATGGTGCGTATCATAGATGGCCATGGCTTCTTAATGACTAATAGGCCGCCAGTGCCCCAAGGCAAATCTTTGCCAGTTTCATCTACCACATCAATGGCAATGCCTGGGAAGGGCATGGTACAGGAGCCAGGCGTTAATGAATGCGCACCAGGTAATGGCGTAATCACATGACCGCCAGTTTCCGTTTGCCAGAAGGTATCGACAATTGGACAGCGGCCGCCGCCAACCTGCTCGTAATACCACATCCAAGCCTCTGGGTTAATCGGTTCGCCCACTGTGCCAAGTAAACGCAAGCTGCTTAAATCATATTGTTTTGGATGAGTGCTTGCATCGGTTTCACTGGATTTAATGAGTGAACGAATGGCAGTTGGTGCTGTATAGAAAATGGATACCTTGTGTTTTTCAATCATTTGCCAAAAGCGGCCAGCATTGGGGTAAGTTGGAATGCCCTCAAACACCACTTGTGTTGCGCCCATCGCCAATGGGCCATAAGTCACATAGCTGTGGCCCGTAATCCAGCCCACGTCGGCAGTACACCAATATACATCGTTTGGTTTTACATCAAAGGTCCAGCGCATGGTGTTCATTGCATGCAACAAATAACCTGCAGAACTATGTTGCACGCCTTTTGGTTTGCCTGTTGAGCCGCTGGTATAAAGTAAAAATAGCGGATGCTCTGCATTCACCATCACAGGTTCGCAAGTATCCGCTTCACCTGCAATTAAGTCGCTCCACCATATGTCTTTCGTATTCCAAGCGATGTCTTGGCCTGTTTTTTTCAGCACGATAACTTTTTGAATCCCATCCCACCCATGCTCACTTTTTGCTTGGGCAATTCCTTCATCCACAGCCGCTTTTAACGGCAATGTTTTGCCACCGCGATATTGACCATCAGAAGTAATCACCGCCACCGCGCCTGCATCAATCATGCGTTCGTTCAAGCTTTTGGCAGAAAAGCCGCCAAACACCACAGAATGTGTTAATCCTAGGCGCGCGCAGGCTTGCATCGCCACAATCGCCTCAATGCCCATTGGTAAATAGATAATGACGCGTGCGCCTATTGGCAAATTCAGCGTTTTTAAGCCATTGGCGAATTGACACACTTGGTGATACAACGCTTTGTAGGTGACTGTTTTCGTGTCACCGTTATCCGCCTCAAAAATAATCGCCGTTTTGTTGGGAATAGTCGCTAAATGTCTATCTAAACAGTTGACTGAAACATTCAACTCGCCATCTTCAAACCATTTATAAAATGGGGCTTTTGACTCGTTGAGTGTTTTGGTAAAGGGTTTGTGCCATACCAGTAATTCGCGCGCTAATTTTGCCCAAAAACCTTCATAATCCGCCTCGGCTTCGGCACAAAGTGCGTTGTATGCATCTAAGCCAGAAACATTGGCTTGTGCTTTAAATGCCTCACTTGGATGAAATATGCGGTTTTCGGTTAAAACAGATTCAATAGCCATGCAACTCAACTCCCAAATTTGTCACACTTCGCAATGACATAATAATTTTTATAATAGTGATTAAGGTAAGATGTAACACAAAATATAACTACGCTGTTAAACGTCATATTACCTTAAAAAAACAATGCTTACACTGGATAATTTATTGGCTCAAAACCACGTCAGCGCTAGCTTCTCAGCGGGCATCAAGCGTTTGCAAGAATGCAGTTTGTTCTCTGCACGATTATTAACGAATGATGCGCAGTTGTTGCATGATTTGCTACAAAATCATGGGAAACCTTATGTGACAGCAGAAATGCAACAGTTTTTAAATGCTGCACAAATTACCGATGAAACAACGCTCAAAAAAGCGTTACGACAGTTACGCCAGCGCGTGTTGTTAAGAACTATCTACCGCGATTTAAATGGTTTAGCTGTTTTAAAAGAAGTTTTAGACACCACAACAAACTTGGCAGAAGTTGCATTAAATACAGCTGTGCAATATCTGCAAACATGGCTCGAAATTAAACATGGCACGCCAGTTTCGAATACAGGTAAGCCGCAAAGTTTAATCGTTGTCGGCATGGGTAAGTTGGGCGGTGGTGAGCTAAATGTCTCATCAGACATTGATTTAATTTTTGCCTACGAACATGAAGGCGAAACCCTAGGATTAAAGTCTGGTGGTGTTGAATCTATTAGCAACCAAGATTTCTTCACACAACTCGCAAAAAAATTGATTACTGCTATAGATGAAGTGACTGAGGATGGCTTTGTTTTCCGTGTCGATATGCGCTTGCGGCCTTTTGGTGCTGAAGGGGTCTTGGTTTCAAATTTAGATTCGTTAGAAGAGTATTATCAAAATAATGGTCGCGAGTGGGAGCGTTATGCTTGGATTAAGGGCCGCGTGGTTGTTGGATTGCAGGGCAGCGTAGAAAAGCTTTTGAAGCCGTTTGTGTTTAGAAAGTATTTAGATTACAACACCTTAGCAAGTATGCGCGATTTAAAGTTGCAAATTCACCGTGACGTGATTGTGAAAGGACAGGGCGACAATATCAAGTTGGGGCGCGGTGGCATTCGTGAGATAGAATTTATTGCACAAGTGTTTCAGTTGATGCGTGGCGGGCAAGATGCGAGCTTACAAATTAAGCCTACCTTAGAAGTCATTAAGTTATTAAAAAACAAAGGCTTAATTTCTGAAATTGCAGCATCACAATTGATTGACGCTTATATTTTTTTGCGTAATCTTGAGCATAGATTGATGTATGTAGAAGATAGGCAAACACAAGAATTGCCAAAAACGGACGAAGCAAAAGCACGCATCGCAAGCGCGATGTCTTTTGGCCAAGATGGAAATAAAGGTTGGGATACGTTTTTAAATCAACTCAATCAATATCGAAAGTGTGTTGAGGCGCATTTTGATGCAACGTTTAATGACAAAAACGCTTCCGAAAAAATAACCGAAACTGCAATTGAAAACATAGTTTGGCAAGGAATATTGGAAAAAGAGCCTGCTCTGGAAGTCTTATCCCATGCGGGATACAGCGATGCCTCCGAAACACTTTCTCGATTGCAAATGTTACGTAGTAGCAATCGCTATCAGCAGTTACCCGAGCTTAGCCACCAACGCTTTGATCGTTTAATGCCACTTGTTATTCGGCAATCAGCCTTAGAAAAAAATGCAGACACTGCGCTATTAAGAACAATTTTATTGTTAGAGAGTATTTGTCGTCGTGCGAGTTACTTAGCACTTTTTGTCGAATACCCAGAGGCTTTAAATTTAGTGATTAAATTGTGCGCAGCAAGTCCTTGGTTGTCGCAGTATTTGGCGGGTCATCCTATCTTGTTAGATGAGCTGTTAGATACGCAAACACTTTATTCCGCGCCAGATTTTACAAAATTGCAGATTGAATTAGAAAATAAAATGGCCTTGCTAAATGGCGATGCAGAGGCGCAAATGGACGCGATGCGACACTTTAAGCATGCAGAAATTTTACGTTTTGCTGCGCAAGACGTGGCAGGGTTACTACCATTAGAAACACTGTCTGATTATTTAAGCAATTTAGCACAATTGATTTTACAGGTGAGTTTGCCGACTATTTGGCAATCGTTAAAGTTTAAGCATTGCGATGTGCCTAAATTTGCGGTGATTGGATATGGCAAGTTGGGTGGTCGTGAGCTTGGCTATATGTCTGATTTAGACATTATATTTCTTTACAACGATGAGCACCCAGCCGCGTCAGAAAACTATGGACGCTTTGCGCAGCGTATTAACAACTGGTTTAATAGCATCACTAATGCAGGCATGTTGTACGAAACCGATTTGCAACTTCGTCCGGATGGCAATAGTGGCTTATTGGTCAGCTCCGTGGAGGCGTTTCGCGATTATCAACAACACAAAGCTTGGGTGTGGGAGCATCAAGCCATTACGCGCGCAAGATTTGTAGCGGGCGATACCAATATTGGCAAAGCATTTGAGCAGATTCGAACAGAAGTGCTGATTCAAACACGCGATATAGAAAAACTGAAAACAGAAGTGCTTAGCATGCGTGAAAAAATGCGCGCCAGCCATAAACCACAAGCCGATTTGTTCGACATTAAACACGATGCGGGCGGCATTATTGATGTGGAATTTTTAGTGCAATATTTAGTATTGGCGTATGCAAAACAATACCCACAGCTCACTGATAATATTGGCAATATTGGGCTATTAAAGTTATTAGCATCGCTTAATATTATTGAGCATAAAGTCGCTGAAAAAGTGACATTGGCTTATCGTGAATATCGCAGTTTACAGCATACATTTAAATTGCAAGGCGCAACCCAGCTAAGAATAGAAGCCAAATCTGTTCATGCGAATGTGCAAGCAGTATGGGCTTTATGGCAGTTGATTTTCTCTATATAACTTTTAAGGCTATGACTTATAAGTTTTATAGCCAAAAATCGCTACAGTTGACGTGAGGCAAAAGAGTAAGCAACAATCATCATTGATAGTAAAAAATACTTTATGGGTAGTTGCCAATTCAGCTACCAGTTTAAGTTGTTCTTGAGTGCATAAACTTAAGTAAAGATTTTTACGTAAATTATCTACGTGAGGAATTGCAATGGTTAACCAAGTCAATGCGCTCGTCAAAAAAAAATCACTACTAACAGGGCTGTCAAATAAAACATATGTTAAACCTCGTTCTTTAAGTGATGCGGCGCGCTTTTTAACCCAAGCCACAATGGGTGCTAACCGCGCACAGATTGACCAATTAAAAACGATAGGTTATGTTGAGTGGTTGAATAGACAGTTTGCGACCCCTAAGCAGATTAGCCGCTATGATTGGATGGCGTCACATAATGAACCTGGAACTGTTAAGCCTTTCACGCATGCTGATTTTAAGTTTAGCCAAAATGGGTTTGATGCTGCAGCTTGGTACAAATTATTAGCTGCACCAGATACCTTGCGCCAGCGAGTAGTTTTTGCATTATCAGAAATTATGGTGATATCTATCGATGGATTAGATGCCTACTGGCCACAATTTCGCGCTGCTGCTTATTTAGATTTACTTGAAACACATGCTTTTGGTAACTACCGTCAATTATTACAAGCTATTTCTACCAGTCCTGCTATGGGGCAGTATCTAACATTTTTAGGTAACGAAAAGCATAACCCAGAAACAGGCTCAAACCCAGATGAAAATTATGCGCGAGAGCTTTTACAGCTTTTTACGATTGGTTTGCGTGAGCTCAATATTGATGGAACGATTAAACTGGTCAATGACGCTCCAGTAGAAACCTATAATCAAAGCGATATTTCTCAGCTAGCAAGAGTTTTTACTGGATGGGAATGGGATCCGCCTTATGTTGATCGGCCTGAGCCATCTTTTGCTAAAAGACCAATGAAGCAAATACCGAGCTTACATGAGACAGGAGAATCCAACTTTTTGGGGGATACCGTTCCAGAGGGGCTTGATGGACTTGCTAGCTTAACAAAAGCACTCGATATTATTTTTGCTCATCCTAATATTGCGCCATTTGTTTGTCGTCAGTTAATACAAAAATTAGTGACTAGTAATCCAATGCCTGCGTATGTTGCTCGTGTAGCCAAGGTATTTAACAATAACGGTAATGGGATTAAAGGTGATATGAAAGCGGTGATTACCGCTATATTATTAGATGATGAAGCACGCAATCCAGCAAATCTAGCCGACCCACAATTTGGAAAAGTCCGTGAGCCGATATTACGTTTTACAGCTTGGGCGCGCGCATTTAATATCACTTCGGGCAACAACACTTGGGATCCTGGTTGGGTGAGAAACTCAGATTGGGGATTAGGGCAAGCTCCGCTTCACTCACCGAGTGTATTTAATTTTTTCCGCCCCGGCTATGTACCACCCAATAGTGCAATTTCTATTGCTGGGTTAGTTGCACCTGAATTACAGTTAGCCAATGAAGTCTCAGTGTTTGGCTATATCAATTTCATGCAAAATAAAGTTTACACCTACTCTTCTACAACAAAAGCGAGCGATAAGGATAAAAACTTAAGTGTTGATTATCGTAGCTTGGTGCAGCTCGCACCTGACTCAGCCGCACTAGTTAATGAGGTGAGTTTACTGTTAACTGCAAGCCAGCTGAGTAGCACAACATTAGACACAATTAAAAATGCAGTTGATAAAGTTAGAGATCTTAATAACCGTGTCCATGCTTCTATTTTGTTGGTACTAGCGTCACCGGAATTTATTGTGAGTAAATAATGCTGCTTTTAAAAAGCAAGTTATTAGAGGAAAGATGATGAGTAAACACATTGTAAACAAAAGACCAGCAATAAATGTGTCACGCCGCGCCTTTTTAAAACGTGGATCAGCTTTAATTGCCGCAGGTATAAATACGCCTCTAGCGCTTAACTTGGCTGCGATTTCTGAAGCCTCGGCAGCTACAGCAACCGATTATAAGGCTATCGTTTGCATATTTATGTACGGTGGTAATGACAATTACAACACCTTAGTACCTTATGATAATGCAAGTTTTAACACCTATAGATCATTACGACCTAGACTTGCTTATACTCAGAGTAGTCTTGGAGCAACAGCACTCACTCCTAGAGTCGTGCCTATTGATAGGAATGGCGTGCCACACCAGTATGCGCTATCACCATCTATGTTGCCCCTCAAAAGCATTTTTGATGCAGGACGTTTGGCAGTTATGTTGAATGTAGGCACACTAGTTCAGCCCACAACTAAATCGCAATATAACAATAGATCTGTTCCGCTACCACCTAGGTTATTTTCGCACAATGACCAGCAGTCAATTTGGCAATCACTCTCTCCCGAAGGCGCGCCATCTGGCTGGGGTGGACGTATGGGTGATTTGTTTGAATCTGGAAATGGAAGATCTGTATTTACGAGTATTAATGTTTCCGAGAATACAGTATTTCCATCGGGTGAATTAGTGACGCAGTACAAAGTCAACCCAAATGCTCGTGATACGCCGTTTTATAATTTAAACTATTTATATGGCTCAAGGGATTGTGCACAGGCACTACAAACATTAATAACTCAAGCCCGACCTAATCTGCTTGAAAATCAGTATAACATTGTCACACAACGAGCTATCACGGCTGGAACTGACTTATTCACTGCCGTTAGCGCGCAGTCAATCACCACACAATTTCCAACGCAAAATATCCTTGGTGATCAACTTAAAATGGTTGCCAAAATAATCGCAAGTGCAGATGCGTTAGAGACCAAGCGGCAGGTGTTTTTTGTATCAATTGGTGGTTTTGATAACCATGATGCCTTATTAGTAAATCAACCAGTGTTACTTAAGAAAGTTGCCGATGCTATGAAAGCTTTTTATGCCACAACTGTAGAATTGGGTGTTGAAAATCAAGTAACGGCGTTTACAGCATCTGATTTTGGTCGCAGTCTTGTTGGTAATAACGACGGATCAGATCACGGCTGGGGCAGTACGCATTTTATGATGGGCGGCGCTGTGTTGGGCGGTAATTATTACGGCACTGCTCCATTAGGTGGCAGCGGTGGGCTAGATGATGTTGGGGCAGGGAGTCTATTACCAACTACATCCGTAGACCAGTTTGCCGCTACAATGGGCAAATGGATGGGGGCAAGTGATGCTCAGTTATTGGATATATTACCCAACTTAAAAAACTTTAACGCTAGCTCAAGAAATATAGGATTTGTATAGCAAGCCACAAGCTTTATATTAGATGCAGTCGTTAATTGGCAGATTAAATTTCCACACCTTGCCGTAAGCGGCTAGCAACTGTTGGTGCATCATACTACCTTCCATATTCGCACCTAGCATTCCTAAACCGAAATACTGCTCTTCACGATTCAGTAATTTATGCGCTTGTTGTAAGGTTTCTGTGCCATAAAGTAATGTTAAATTCGCTTCAAACGCAGCGGTATCTTCAGCCTCTGCCATTTCTTTGATTTGCACAATATTTTCAATGCAGCGATAAACACGTGCGCGTTTTTCGGGCAATTCGCCGAATTGTGCAATCCATGCGCAACCCTCTAAAATTTCATCTGTATCGCCCGCAGCCAGTGCGGCAAGCGTTTTTAATTCGCCAGCGCGTAAATCCACCCATGTGGTGTTTGGGTCTGCGCATAGGCCAATTAATGTGGTCACTGGCAACTCATCTGCCAGTTCTAAATCTAGCAAGGTTTCTAGCAATTCGGCTGATTCAGCTTGGCTTAATTCAGACAAACGCAGTGCAAAAGGCCGTACCAAATTACCGACTGTATTGTTTTCCCATTGCAGTTCTTCTACTGGGTAAATTTCACTCATGCCCGGTACAAAAATGCGGCAGGCGTAGACGCCTAAATGGGTAAAGTCAGCAATATACATGTCGTGACCGCTGTTATGAATGGTATTCACGCACCAGTTGTAATCTTCTTCCGTCGTCTTGCCGAAATTCCAATCCACAAATTCGTAATCTGGTGTGCTGCGTAAAAAGTCCCAGCTAATCACGCCGCTAGAATCCACAAAATGAATTTCTAGGTTTTGCGAATCAGCGATTTCTTCCATATCGAACCCTGGTGCCACAAAACCTTTTAGGCTATCCATCGCGCGGCCTTGCAAAAGCTCAGTTAATGCACGTTCCAGCGCCACTTCAAAACGCGGATGCGCGCCAAAGCTGGCAAAGCAGCCTTGATCTTCTGGGTGCAATAGAGTCACGTTCATGACAGGGTATTGGCCGCCAAGCGAGGCGTCTTTTACCAAAATGCCGTAACCCGCATCGCGCAAACCTTTAATACCAGCGGCAATTCGTGGGTAACGGTTTAACACGCTTTCAGGCACATCTGGTAAGCAAATACCTTCGCGTATGATTTTGTATTTAATGTCGCGCTCAAAAATTTCCGCCAATGCCTGCGTACGCGCTTCCATCATGGTATTGCCTGCGCTCATGCCGTTGCTGACATAGAGATTGCCGATTAAATTCACTGGAAATAACACGGTTTTACCATCACGTAAACGGGTGTATGGAATGGCGCAGATGCCGCGCTCTTTATTGCCAGAATTCAAATCAATTAAATTGCTGGCAGGGCAAGTGCTTTCTGGGTTATAGAACTTTTGCAGTTCAGGCGTGAGTAATTCTTTTGGCCATTTGTCGTTTTTGAGGGGAATCCATTGCTCATTTGGATAATGCACAAAGTCTTTGTTGGCGATTTTTTCGCCTAAGTAAAAATGCGTCCAAAAGTAATTGGCACTTAAGCGCTCAAAATACTCACCTAGTGCGCTTGCTCTAGCGGCCAGTTGCGATGCGCCTTTGCCGTTGGTGAATAAGCGCGGACAGTCTTTATCGATGACATGCACAGACCAAGTACCTTCAATTTCATTCAGCCAAGATTTCTCTTCTGTATGAATATTAAGCGCCAGTAATTTGGCTTGTAGCGTGGCGATGGAGGATTCGAGAGAGGCGTCTTTGCTCGGTATAAACGTTTCGGTGGTATTTGTGGCGGTCATGGCAAAGCTCTAATTTTTAAAAGCCAACAGAATAACATGCAGAACGGGGCTGGTCTGCTTATAATTTAGCAACCCCAGCGCAAAGCGGGCGTATGTACAGGGCTATCCCAATGTTGTTTAATTTCATCGTCGAGCAGGCAAACAGTGATGGATGCGCCTGCCATATCAATGGCAGTGGTGTAATTACCTACCAAGCTGCGGCTGATACTAAGGCCTGCATCAGCCAGTAATTTGGCGGCGCTGTTATAGATTAAATAAAGCTCCATTAGCGGTGTGGCACCCAAGCCGTTGACCAGAAGCAAAACTTCTTGCTGTTTCTGTGGTGTTAAGTCGGCGAGAATGGCGTCTATCATATCTTTTACAATCGAGTCTGCTTCGCGCATGGCTTCGCGTCTTCTGCCAGGCTCGCCATGAATACCCACGCCCATTTCAAGCTCATTGTCTTCAATGTCAAAAGTAGGGCGCCCAGCAGCGGGTACAGTGCAACTGGTGAGCGCCACGCCAATGCTGGCTGTACGGCTGTTTACCTTATCGCCAAGCGCTTTGCAGGCAGCTAGATTTGCACCTGTTTCAGCCAAACTGCCTATACATTTTTCGACAATGACTGTGCCCGCTACGCCACGGCGACCAGTCGTATAGGTACTGTTAATCACTGCGCAATCATCGCTAGTGAGTACGGTTGCGTGATCAAATGTGAGCATTTCGCTGGCCATTTCAAAATTCATCACATCGCCAGCATAGTTTTTTACGATAAATAAAATACCGTGGTTTGCATGCACAGTTTCAGCTGCGGCGAGCATTTGGTCGGGCGTGGGTGAGCTAAACACATGCCCTGGGCAGGCGGCGTCTAGCATGCCATAGCCAATATAGCCTGCATGCAATGGCTCATGTCCAGAACCACCACCAGAAATAATGGCGACTTTATTCGTTGCTTTATGCTTACGTGTCAAATAGTTGGGTTCGAGATGCAAGCTCACCAAGTCATGGTGCGCCAAAGCAAAACCAGAAAGGCTTTCTGTGAGGATGTTGTCGACATTATTGATAAATTTTTTCATATTCTTGTCCTTGCTCGTCATTACTTTGTTACAAGAGACCTCATTTACAATTACGTAAATGACGGTCTCTTGTGCCGCGTACTAACATCGCTTTTAGGTATTGAATTGTTAAAATTACTTTTTCAAAATTAAGTCGCACACTGTGTTTACCATGACTTGGCAGCTTTTTGCACCAGGGTCTAAATGCCCTTTAGAACGCTCGCCTAGCCCCACAGCACGACCTTTAGTGGCAATTAAGTCGCGTGTATATTCAAGGCCTTTATCTGCGGCATTTTTCACTTCTTTGCATATTTCGCTAGCGGGTTTTTCGTGTGCCGCAGCAATGGTAAAGGTTGTAGAGACTGGCACGAGTACGTCGAGCATGGTTTTTTCGCCCACATTCGCTTTACCGCGCATCATCATGGTTTGCACACCATATGCAAAGGCGGCGGCAGCTTCTAGGTTTGCATTTGTTTCATTAATTTTGCTGAAGTTTTCTTTAAGATATTTTGCCATGCCCATAAAAAAACTCGCGAAAAGCACGCCAGAGGCTCCGCCCATAGTGATGAGCAACTTAGCGCCAATTTTTTGTAACACTTCCTCTGGTGGCGAGGCAGAAAGCTCGTTATACATGCCTGCCACGACTTCGCTCGCTCTTTTAACATTAATGTAATGATCGCCATCGCCTATTGCGCGGTCTAGCGACTCGATATCGGCCTCATGCGCTACAATAGCGGCGTGAATAGCCAGTGCAGAAGATAAAATAAAAGGTGTTTTCATAGTGGTTAGTGTAATGCGAATATAATTTTTTTGCGATAGCGATTTTAGTGTTTTAATTTAATACATCAAACAAGAGGTGAAACATGGCTGACATAGAAAAATATCGCGTAAACCCTAAAAAGTTTGCATTAAAAAATTTTAAATCGAATGACAAGGCCGAGCGTACTGGCGATAAAGCACAAGATATGCTGTTGCTAGAAAAGCTGGCGACAGAGATTAACGCCTTGCAGGATATTCTTTACGCGCAAGGCAAACACAAGGTTCTGCTGGTGATTCAGGGCATGGATGCCAGCGGCAAAGATGGTACTGTAAGGTATGTGTTTAGCGAGTGCGACCCTTTGGGTATACGCTTAGCCAGCTTTAAAGGCCCAACGCCAGAAGAGCTCGCGCACGATTATTTATGGCGATGTCATAAAGAAGTGCCAAAAAAAGGCGAAATTGTGGTATTTAACCGCAGTCATTACGAAGATGTGTTGATTGTAAAAGCGCACGATTGGATAGATGAGGCTGAATGCAAACGTCGCTACGCACAAATTAACGATTTTGAACGCATGCTGACCGAAACGGGCACGGTGATTATTAAGTGCTATTTACATATTTCTAAAGCAGAGCAAAAAGAGCGCATGCTGGAGCGCTTGAATGACCCCACCAAAACGTGGAAATTTAACCCGAACGACCTGAAAGAGCGCGATTTATGGGATAAATATATGCAAGCCTATGAAAACGCCATGAAAGCGACTTCGACTGAAAATGCGCCTTGGTACGTGGTGCCAGCTGATTCGAAAACAAATCGTAATTTATTGATTTCTAAAATTTTGCTCAACACACTGAAGAGTCTCAAGCTTACTTATCTGCCTGTGCCAGCAGAATATAAAACCATTAAAATCGCAGATTAATTTAGCTTAACACCTCTAATTTTAAAGCTAACTTTGTGCCTAGCCAAACTGCAGAGTTAGTGTGTGCATCAAGCTCATCCTGTTGCACAGGGTGTATCAATACTGAAAGGCCTTCGCGCAATTCATCTATGCTCGCCTTAGCGTAATTAATAATGCCTGCAGGTATGTGCAGCTCAAACATTGGCTTGGTGTGTGGGCCAACAGAAATGGGGATTAACTGGCCTGCATAGGTGAGTTGAGGGATGTCCTTAATGATGTTTTCACGTACTTTGGCAGCAAGCGCGGCTTCATTTAAAGAGAAATAAACATGTGCGTGATAAGTGTGCATTTTTATTTTTGTGAGTTGTGTTTTGTTTGTTTAAGCAGGCTAATTGCTTGTTTAAGTCGACTTGGCACCAAGCATAATAATTGCCATGCCGATAAAGCAAACTATAACACCCACCCAATCAGTGACGCTAGGTTTAATCGACTCCACCAGCCAAAGCCACATAATAGCAACGCCAATGTAAACACCACCATAAGCCGCATAAATGCGACCAGCAGCGCTAGGGTGCAATGTAAGCAACCAAGCAAACAAGCCAAGGCTAAAAGCCGCAGGGATAAGCAGCCAAACTGAGCCACCTTGTTTCAGCCAAAGGTAAGGCAAGTAACAACCGACAATCTCAGCGATTGCTGTCAGTACAAATAAACCGAATATTTTTACTATTTCCATACGAACTTAAATTTATAGCTAAGCAATTCTTAAGCTAGCCAAACGCTAAAAACGACGCCCTGTGAGGCAATACCAGAGCGGCCCCCAGAGCAATGCTTTTTACAAAGTCCTAACATTTGACATAAGGGGCGCCGTTAGGCGTCCAGTCTGAATGATGGGTTAGCCATTGGTAAACGATGCCGTTGGATGCGAAATTGCACCATCACCATAGGCGCGCAAGACTTGAGAAATTACAATCTGATAGCCATTAAGCCAATTAGATTGGGCGGCCTTTGCTTCAAGGTGTTTAGGATGTTTCATTAATTCGTGGAGTCCATCCATTGTTTGCCAATAGTAAACATTTGAGATGCGACCAGTTTCAGGGTTTTCCCAAGCTTCCTCACCAATGTAACCCGAAGTTTGTTTTGCTATTTCGGCTATAGCTTGGTCAAGTTGATAAAACTCTTCATCGAATTGTTTTTTATCAAAAATAAATGTTGCTGAATACATTCACAATCCTAAATATGGCTAACGTCCGCGTGAGGCGCGCTCGCAGAGTGTCGGCTCTCGAACGCGTTATTAGGTATCATCGCTTCTTGTCGTACGGGCGATTTGTTCGCGGTGCTGCAGGTAACTGGGTATCGAGCGATTCGCGATATCGTATGCAGCCCTCCATGAACTGCGGCCATTCCGGAACCACGGGAATCGGGTCCGATTGCTCCGGCAACAGCGACCAAAGATCCAGGTGATGCCAACAAAGTTCGTGAGCTGTGCTTCCGCGGTGCTTCCTGATTCCGTCGCGCAATTTTAGCGCTTCGACGATCAGCTGTTCTCGCGACATTATTTCAAGATCGTTATCCATGGTGCTTCCTTCGCACACTACATCCGATGATGCCTAATGTTTGAATTAAGGGCTGACTTTAGCCAGTCCCGCTGCATGTATTGTAACTATGTTTGTACCCTTAAGAAGGAATTTCGAGACGCTAAAGCAAATCTAAAAACGATGCTCTGTGAGGCAATACCAGAGCGGCTCTCAGAGCAATGATTTATACAAAGCGCCAACGTTTGAATTAAGGGACGCCGTTAGGCGTCGGCTTGAATGAATTGTTATGTCGCCTCTTGCGAATCAAGACTTACGGTCTCTTTTAAGAAAGATCTCAATACTATTCACAACCACGTCAGGTCGATCTTCGTGAGCAGCGTGACCTGCAAAAGCTATATTTTCAAGTGCGGACGACTTGATGCGATTAACCAGATCAACGGCGTCCTGTCGGGGAAAAAGATGATCTTCATCTCCTCGAATTATCAGAACATCCCCTTTGATGTCATCAATCTTTCCAGCTGGGTAACCGCTTGGCGTTGTATCCAGCCACATATCGACAATCACTGCCATAAAGCGGTCGAAATCGGGTTCCGGATTTAGGCGTTGATAGAGCGCATAGCTGGCCGGAAACTTTGTGCGCCAGCTTTCACCAGTAATCTTGGCGTAGATATTTCGCACCGGATCGTCAGCCTTGAGCTCGTAAGACGCACCAATCGTGATCAATTTAGGGACGGCAACAGCCTTGGAAGCCATAAGACGATAACCTACGATGCCGCCGTCGCTAAAGCCGAGAATTGCTGTTTTTTTGATTCGCAGGTGCCGGAGAATTTCTACTACGTCTTGTTCAAGACGTTGGTACGTCAAGCCAGAACTGCCCAGCGTTGAACGACCATGCCCCCGACTATCAATCCCGATGACATGATATTGTGAGGTCAGTGACGGGAGTAGGGGATTGAAGTCCTCAATAGTCCCCGCTCCACCATGCAGCAACAGAAGCGGCGGTGCGGCTTCGCTACCTATGACTTCGTAGTAGATCGCCGCTCCATCAATTTCTATTAAGTGGCCCGCTTCGTGGCTGAATTTCATGCTTGTTCCTTGTCCGTGTTTTACGGGCGACATAACGCTCCAGTTCAGCGGGCGTCGCGTTTTCGCGGCAATCCGCTGCAACGCTTTGTTCGGCAGTGCTTCAACACATTGGCTTGGGAAACCGGGCTTGGTCTTCTGTGGCGGAAGCCAGCTAAGGTCGTGCGAAATACGCATACCAATTCCATTCCCACGTTTGGCCTTCATCGACGGAGTAGGCCGCACTATAGATTGGGGCTTCCGGTTTTCGCTTATCCCAGTGAAATTTCACGATGATGTTCTTACCGGCGAAGACATCGTGGGAGAAAAATTCACCGATGTCGCCGTCGAACGAACCGACTTTCCCGCCGTCCAGTTTTACCGCATTGCTGTCGGCCCAATAAATAGTCCATAGACGCGTTTGCGGTTCGAACAGCCGCAGGGTAAAACCTTCAAAGGGCTTACCGTCAAATTCGGTTGAGAAAATGTCGAAATTGCCAAGGCCCTGTAAGATCTGGCGAAGATTTTGTGTCGCGTCAAATTCATCCCATTCGTCACAGCCCGCCAGCGGTTCTTTCAATTTGCGGTTCCTGATCTTCCATCCACCGACCAAAAAATCAAAGTCGTGTTTTGATGAACTCTCACTCGCCGTTATAGCCAATTTTCCGTCAGGAAAATTAGAGAACATGCTCATAGTCGTATCCTCAATTAATTAATTACAACGATGTTTCGACATATTTCTTCAGACCCTGAAGCATCACTCCCCAATTCTTCGCCGATTCTTTGCGCGTCTCCTCGTCGGAGTTGTTGTCTTGAGAGAGGGAAACTTCGGTTTCGTTGCCGCCGCCAGAAAGGTTGATTGTAACGGTGTGATAGTTCTCAGGCTTGTCAGGTTTACCAGATAGCGGACTGAAATGACTGTACTGAAGAGTCTGCTCAGGCTCTATTTTGAGGATGACACCTTTGTCCTCGTATTTCTTACCTTTCATTTCACCCTTCCATGTGATCTCGCTTCCTTTACTCCAGTCCGATTCAACGTCAGCGCCGAACATGTACTGCTTGATCGCGTCTGGTGTGACGAGCGCTTCCCAAATCTTACTTTTTGTCGCTCCAATCGAAGTTGTGGCTTTGGCTACCATGTTCTTGCTCATGATGTTCTCCTTCTGGTGATGCGGCATTGCCGCTTAATGCACAAGCTTACAGGCGGTTGCGCGGAAGTCTGTGAGTGCCAAGGAGCTTACGTGTAAGGTGGAGGCTGGTCTGTACGCCAAGCCACATATACGAGTGATAGGTTGACGCCCAACGTTTTGAATTAAGGGGCGCCGTTAGGCGTCCTCCTTTCGCGATAAACTGAGATGTTTAGCATCAATTTATTGGTGAAGACCCTTCACTTTGCTTGCCGCTTTAGTAGCTTATCGCACCAATCTTGTTGCTTTAGCTACTTAGATTGGTGGTGATGCCCTTTACGGGTAGCAAATTGGGGAAGCCAAATACTGGCTTGCGGTCTGAATGACGGGCTAGGGCAAAACAACAATAGATCTGTGACATAACCAAACCCACATAAAAAAGCACGGCTTGCGTCGTGCCGACCAACTACAGATTGCTAAGACAGCAAAGCCAAATAAGGCATGACGCAAACGGACAGAACGATTACCTTAAACCGCCAAACTCACCAACACCTGCTAACCCAAACGCTAAAATAAACCTAAAAACGAT
Organism: Methylophilaceae bacterium; assembly: GCA_031399315.1. Classification (GTDB taxonomy): domain Bacteria; phylum Pseudomonadota; class Gammaproteobacteria; order Burkholderiales; family Methylophilaceae; genus Methylotenera_A. The sequence continues at coordinate 16,728 of JANNOS010000044.1, forward strand.
GCTCTGTGAGGCAATACCAGAGCGGCTCCCAGAGCAGTGATTTTACAAAGCCATAACGTTTGAGGTGAGGCGGGACCGAAGGTTTAGGCCGTATCTGCGTACCGTGACCGCCGGCGCAGCAGCAGCGCCTGCACCATGACGCCAACTACGACCAGGTTGATACCGAGGATGATGACCCGCAAGCCCGTGAAGTGGTGGAGTAGTTCGGCTGCCTCAATTGGCAGATAGATCGCACCGCTGAAAGCAGCTAATACCTCCGCCCACGCCCGCCCGCGGAAGAGGCCATACGCTTCCACGAAACGAAGCGCGGAGTAGATTGCTGCTCCTAGCGCGAGTAGGGCAAGCTGGTTGCTATGCAGATTACTCAGCGCCTCGACAAAGATATGTGGGTATCTGGACGCTGGATTGAGGTGAGTGTGTTCAACGAGGCGGATGGCCAACTCATGCAGGTTCTGGTGGACGAGCGATAGAAGTCCGCTGCCAGCGAGCAACACGACCGCGCCTTTCAGTGCCTCAATGGCCGCGATGACCCAGATCGCTCCGCGCTGGGGGAAAGAAGAGCGGTTAGAGGTTCGCGCTGAATTGGATACTGGCTTGCGGTCTAATGATGGGTTAGCCCTTACCACTACTTGTTTTCTGGCATTTTGGATGAATGGTGGCTAGTAATTAACCACTGCGACCCATCCCAGCGATAGGTGTAGCTATAACGACCACTGACCACTGCACCTGTTTTTGCAAAGGTGAAAGTGTAAAGCCCTGCGTCAACTGCAGTGTTGCAACCAAGCTCAATAGTCCGAAGGTCAATTTTTCCAGAGGGTTTATTTTCTAAGAAATGGTGAAAGTAATCTTCTTTTTCCGCAGGTGTTAAACGAGGCTTATTTGAAACAGTGGGCAGCAAAATAGATTTTGTTGCATAGTTCGCAACGACTTTGTGAGGATCTCCAGTTTGCAAAGAATCGTTCCAACGATCAAAAAGTGATGCGATTTCTTGTTCCGTAGTGGTTTTACAGCTTTCGGTTTTTGTGGTTTGATCTGTCGCTTGCGTGCCGTTGATAGATGCACAACCAGTCATTGCTACTAAGCTACTAATGGCTAAAACGGGTAATAATTTCATTAAATCTCCTTAAAAGTGGGTTGAAAAAACTGGGCTAACGTTTAAATTAAGGGACGCCGTTAGGCGTCCCACTACAAATTGCCAAGACAGCAAAGCCAACTAAGGCATGACGCAAACGGACAGAACGATTATTACCTGAAACCGCCAAACTCACAACACCTGCCAACCCAAACGCTAAAATAAACCTAAAAACGATGCTCTGTGAGGCAATACCAGAGCGGCTTCCAGAGCAATTATTTTGCAAAGCTCTAACGTTTGGTGAGGCGGGACCGAAGGATTAGGCCGCTCGCTCATGACGCGGGGTCTTTCTTTGGTAGCTGACCATAGCTGTTGTGGTACTCCTTCCCTTCTTTCGGGAACGTGAACTTGATGGCTGACCATGTGGAGTCGACGCTAATCGTCTTGCTTTCCACTAGGCCGTGGCGGTACCCAAGGGCAATGATCTTCGTTAAGGAGAGATCGGTTCCGAGCAACTTGGCCTTTGGCCAAGACACCCAGAGCATTCCTGCCTCTTGCAAGTGCCGCTTCAGTTCCGGAAATTTCGCGTCGAGGTCGCGTTCGTTCGTGACGAACACGTGTATGTATCCGAACTTGCCAGACAGACTGTTCAACCTCCCATCTTCCGGCAAGGCGATTGCCTGAGCTGCTTCAGCCGGAGCATTGAAGAGAATCGATCGGACGCCCTCCTTGACGCCGAGCTTCATGAGCAAAGACTTGGCCATGGTGATTGGGGCGTTCTGGAGCGGCCTAACGTTTGAAATCAGCCGACGCTGCAAGCGGTTGGCTGGATTGATGGTTAGGTGATTTTTTCAAGGCGCTCTGCGAGCCAAACTTTAATAACGGATTGTCTTGTTACACCAAGTTTTCCAGCTTCTCGGTCTAGTGATTCAATCATCCAAGTTGGAAAATCAACATTCACACGTCTTTGTACTTGCAGCACACGTTTCGCCTTTGATAAGTCTAGCGAAGTGGTGATGTCAATAGCCTCATCAAACTGTTGTTCAAAAGCTTTAGCTTTCATATAGTGCAACCTCCTCGGTACGAGAGCGACGAACAGAAATAAGTCTAATAACCGCGCTTCTGTAGGTGATAACGGCCGACCAGTGTTTCTCGTTAATCAGTCCTATCATCAGGTATCGTGGCTCATCCTCTGTTTTTGCTGGAATTTCCAATAGACTGGGGTCGTTCCACAAATCTTGAGCATCAATAAAATTGATGCCATGCTTAAGAAGGTTTGCCTGACTTTTAGCTTCGTCAAATTCAAAATTAATCACGGTATAAAAAATATACCTTTATTGCACAAAAGTCAAGTGCATAGCGGTGACCAGCTAACGTTTGACTTAAGCCGGCCGGAACGGGTCCGCTTGAAGGAATGGTTAGGTGTCACCCGTTCATGAGAGCGGCAAAGTACTTGGCGTCTCCCGTCTTGTACAGGCTGTACCACGCGGAAAGAGCTACCTCGGAGTAAACGTCTAACATGGAAAAAACTTCTCTGGCAAATTCCAGAGGACTCATGGCCGAGGCTGTAATCAGACTTCCAGATTTCACCGCAGGCTTGTTGCGAAAGAAGGCGGCGCCTTTGTACCCGGTTGCCGCGATGTAGTCCTTTGAGTTGCTGGTGTGTGGTACGTCGTCTAAGAGGCCGATTCTTGCCAGCCCCGTGGTGGCTCCGCAGATCGCGGCGACCGGAGTTCCCTTGGCGAGAAAGTCAGCCGCCAGTTGAGCGGCCTCTGCGTTCTTCTTCATGTCCCAAGCCGTTCCGCCAGAAAGTATCAACATGCTACTGTTGCTCGGCCTGAGTTTGTCGAGCGTAAGGTCTGGTATGACACGCAGGCCACCCATGGTCGCAATGGGTTTGTCAGACAGGGAAACGGTCTTTACCTTAAACCGACCTGGAGTCTTCTGAAACTGCGGGTTGTTGATTCCAGCGATCAGGTAGCCGTATTCCCAGTCTGACATCGTGTCAAAGACGAAGAGATGAACCGTTGACTTCTTCATGTGATGTGCGCCCGTGCTTCGGAGTTGGAAGATAGGAGTGAGGCTACTCCGGCACCGACAACTTCTCCGTGCGGTAGCACACGTAACGCTCTTCGTGGCTTTTGTGACGACTAACGTTTTAGGTAAGGGGCACGCGGCTTGCCGCGTGTCCCAGCGAGCGAAGGGAGCGCCTTGACCGCAGTGTTAGAGGTTTTGAGCATGACTACCTGCTTCTTTCTTCGAGCTTGCGCTTAACGAAAGCACCGTCGCGAAAGACCGTGTCAAAGCACTGATGCATTTTTGTATCTATGAGCTCGGATACCTTTTTAGATTTGGAGACATTGATTACCTCATCTCCGAACTGAGAACTTGCCTTCTCGATTTGAATCTTGAATATCTCTTTGTCTGGTGAGAAATTGAGGCCCATTTTTATATGATGTTCAAACTCTTTGGTGTATTGCCTTTCTTGCTCAGCGTAGTCGGGGCGCTCTTTTTTCAGCGACGAGCGCATAACCCTGTAGTAACCAGCACATTGTGCATGCTCTGCTGCGAGCTGAATTTGCTCTGGGTCGTCAGGTGCAAAGGAGTATGTTTCTGCGTATTTCTTTAAGGCGAAATAGGCAATTCCTGATGCGACGACGAGAAGGCAAAGTGTTATGCCGATACGTTTGAGCCAAACCACGATGACCTCTAACGTTTGAGTTAAGGGGCTGGCTGTAAGCCAGTCCCGCTTGAACGACGGGTTAGGGATAAAAGGTAACAATAGACCTGAAACATAACCTAACCCACCAAACTAAAAAGGTGAAACATTAATAAAAAGTAACACCAATTAAAAAACACGGCTTACGTCGTGCCGCTTGACCAATATTTGCCAAGACTAGCAAAATCTACTTAAGGCATGACGGAAACGGACAGAACGATTATTACCTAAAACCACCAAACTTACCAAGCCTTGCCAACCGAAACTGTGGGCTAAAACCACCAACATTTAAGGTTGAGCTGAACTGCAAACTGACCAAAAGCTGAGATGGTTTTACCAAAGCCCTAACGTTTGAATTAAGGGGCGCCGTTAGGCGTCCCGCTTGAATGATTGGTTAGAGCGGTATTTAAATAGCAGCGCGCCAATAACCAATATATTAAATAACGCCAAACTTGAAACAAGCCAAACACTAGGCAACTGACTTATTATTTGAGAGCGCCCCAAAGAAGCAGCCTGAATAAGAGCAGCTTGAACTTCAGGCTGTGAACAGGCAGAACACGATATTTCTTTGGGTACAATTTGCGCCCATGTAACAAAGCCTGCACCAACCGATGCAGCCACCCAAACCAAATTGGAAATTACAGTTAATAGAAATAAACCCCAGCGAATCATATATAGCTCTAATGAATAAAGTTAACCGTCACCCCGCAGTGCGGGATATAAGCGGTCAACGTGGTTTGGGGTTGACCGCGCCCGCACCAGTGGGCGT
>JANNOS010000114.1:0-29942 GCA_031399315.1 Methylophilaceae bacterium
CTGATGGATGGCATGAACGTGGTGGGCGACTTGTTCGGGCAAGGTAAGATGTTCCTGCCGCAAGTGGTAAAGTCTGCGCGCGTGATGAAAACAGCAGTAGCACATTTAATCCCATTTATTGAGGCTGAAAAAGCGGCTGAGAAAGAACGCACCGGTGTGGTGGCTAAACCTAAAGGCAAAATCGTCATCGCCACGGTAAAAGGCGATGTACATGATATTGGCAAAAATATCGTGAGTGTGGTGTTGCAATGTAACAATTTTGAAGTGGTGAATATGGGTGTCATGGTGCCAGCGGCCGAGATTCTAGCCATGGCTAAAGCAGAAAATGCCGATATTATTGGCCTTTCAGGGCTTATCACACCGTCATTAGAAGAAATGACTTATATCGCCAAAGAGATGCAGCGCGATCCGCATTTTAGTGATGCAAAAACACCTCTCCTGATCGGTGGTGCAACCACTTCGCGCGCGCATACGGCCGTGAAAATCGCCCCACATTACGATGGCCCAATTGTTTATGTGCCAGATGCTTCGCGCTCGGTTTCGGTGATGCAAAACTTACTGACGCCTGAGACGCGCGGTGCGTATTTGGCTGAGATTCAGGCCGATTACGAAAAAGCGCGAACGCAACATGCCAATAAAAAAGGCGTGCCATTATTAATAATAGCGGATGCCCGTGCTAATAAAGTTAAGCTGGAATTCGCAGGTGAATATGCCCCCGTGAAACCAAAATTTATTGGCCGCCGGGTGTTTAAAAATATCGATTTAAGCTTAATTGCGCAATATATCGATTGGGGTCCGTTCTTTCAAACTTGGGATTTAGCCGGTTTTTACCCCGCCATTTTGACCGACGAAGTTGTCGGCGAAGCCGCCACCAAAGTGTTCGCGGAAGCGCAAGCCATGCTGAAAAAAATCATCGATGGACGCTGGTTAACGGCGAATGGCGTCATCGCGCTAATGCCAGCTAATACCGTCAATGACGATGATATTGAAATTTAGACCGATGAGAGCCGTAGTCAAGTTGCGTTTACCTATTACGGCATGCGCCAACAAAGCGTCAAACCTGTCATCGATGGTGTAGCGCGACCTAATCAATGTTTAAGCGATTTTATTGCGCCAAAAGGCCAAAATAAAGATGAAACGACGGATGATTACCTTGGCCTTTTCGCAGTGACGGCTGGCTTGGGCACAGAGAAAATTACCGCTAGATTTGAAGCTGCCAACGATGACTACAGCGGCATTATGTTTAAATCGCTGGCAGATAGGCTTGCCGAAGCCTTTGCTGAGTATATGCACGAACGCGTGCGCACTGACTTTTGGGGCTATGCGACTCAAGAAATAGTTGGTGAAAACCAAGGCGAAAAATTAAATATAGATGCACTGGTTAAAGAGCAATATCAAGGCATCCGCCCTGCGCCTGGCTACCCTGCTTGTCCAGACCACACGGTAAAAGCCAATATGTTTAAGCTGCTGCAATGCGATGAAATTGATATGCAGCTCACTGACAGCTTTGCGATGATGCCAGCAGCGGCAGTTTCGGGTTTTTACTTTGCCCATAAAGAAGCTAAATATTTTAGCGTGGATAAAATCGGCACAGATCAATTGGAAGACATGGCAAAACGTAGGAACTTGCCAAAAGAATATTTAGAGCGCTGGTTAAGTCCGAATTTGGGGTAGTGATGCTGAAATTACTTTGTACATTTTTTTTGCTGTCTACTTTAAGTGCATGTGGCGATAAGAACCAATTTGCGGACGACACAGAATTCGCTCAATTTATTGTCAGTTTGAATTTGGAAAACTTGACTTTGAACGAAGCAAAGGAGAAATTGGCATCGAATGGATTCAAGTGTTACGAAAAAGGCAGCTCCTTTTGTATCAGAGAACTTCCAGGTTTACTCTGTCTACAGAGCCAACTTGTATCGCTAACCGTTGAGAAAAACAAAACATCTTTGTTAATTCGACCTAAATTAAATCGTATTTGTTTATAACTACCAGGTTTTAATATGCATATTCACATTTTAGGTATTTGTGGCACATTTATGGGCGGTATTGCCGTGTTGGCCAAGCAAGCGGGGCACCGCGTCACGGGGTGTGATGCCAATGTGTATCCGCCAATGAGCACGCAGCTTGAGGCACAGGGTATTGAGTTGATTGAAGGTTTTTCAACTGAACAAACTAAACTAAACCCCGATATTTACGTGATTGGCAATGTGGTTTCACGCGGTAATCCGCTGATGGAAGAAATACTCAATCAAGGTTTGCCGTATATCTCTGGCCCACAATGGTTGGCAGAGAATGTGCTGCAAGGTAAGTGGGTGTTGGCGGTGGCGGGTACGCATGGCAAAACCACAACAGCATCTATGTTGGCGTGGATTTTAGAATATGCAGGTTTGGCGCCAGGTTTTTTAATTGGTGGCGTGCCCGAGAACTTTGGCGTTTCAGCACGCCTGCCGCAAACACCAAAACAAGACAGCAAAAGTACATCGCCATTTTTTGTGATTGAAGCCGACGAATATGACACCGCATTTTTTGATAAACGTTCAAAATTTGTGCACTACCGTCCACGCACCGCTATTTTGAATAATTTAGAGTTTGACCACGCCGATATTTTTGACGACTTAGCTGCTATTGAAAAGCAGTTCCATCATCTCGTTAGAACAGTCCCGCAGCAAGGTTTAGTGGTGAGTAACAAGCAAGACAGCCTAGAGCGCGTGATTGCGAAAGGTTGTTGGAGCAATTTGGAGTTTTTTGGTGTAGTTGACTTAGGTGAAAAGTCAGGGAAAAAATCAGGCTGGCAAGTACAAAACGTAGATGCACAAGGGCGATTTGATGTGTTGTTAAATGGCGAACGCCAAGGCAATGTCAGCTGGGATTTGCTGGGTGAACACAATCGCATGAACGCGATTGCCTGCATAGCCGCCGCTCGGCATGTAGGCGTTGCTCCTTGCATTGCCATTGAGGCGCTAGGCGAATTTAAAAACGTAAAACGCCGCATGGAAATTAAAGGTGTGGTCAATAATATCACTGTCTATGATGACTTTGCGCATCACCCTACCGCTATCGAGACTACTTTGGAAGGGCTTAAAGCCAAGCTACAAGGCAATATTGGCGGGAGTTCTGGCGATGCCAGAATCATTGCCGTGCTAGAACCGCGCAGCAACACCATGAAACTGGGTGTGATGAAAGCTGCCTTGCCAGCCAGCCTAAAACAGGCCGATGCAGTCTTTTGTTATGGCGCAAATTTGGGTTGGGATGCCGCAGAAGCGTTGCAAAGCATTGCCCACAAAAGCCACACCTTTGATGATTTAGAAAAATTAGTGCAAGCCATTGCAAAAACGGCTAAATCAGGCGACCATATCTTAGTCATGAGTAATGGCGGCTTTGGTGGTATACACGCCAAAATTTTGAATGCGCTAGAGCATTCTTGATTCACTGGTTTAAAAAACAAGGTTAGGAAAACATTGGCTTGAGCGCGGCACTGAAACAAACTGAACTAGTGGCATTGGTCAACTTAAAAGCTTGGCTGGCAAAACTTACAGCGATGAGTGTTGCAATTTGGCTTTCTATACTGGTTCATACTGTAATTTTGTCTGTACATTTTGAGCCAGAACTAAAAAAATTAGCAGATCATTTACCTTCGCTAGAGGTTGTACTGGTCAATGCTAAAACGAAAAATGCGCCAGATAAAGCTGCCTTGTTGGCACAAGCAAATTTAGACCGAGGCGGCAATATCGAAGAAAATAGAAAAATGAAATCGGCTTTGCCTGCGCCTAAAGAAAAAACTGCTGAAGTTAAGTTGCAGCCAAATTCTGAGTCCCATAATGCGACAAAATCTGCCAAAGTAAAAGCACAAGAAGCGCGCGAGCAAAAGCGTGTTGAGCAATTGCAAAAGCAAGCGCAAGAGTTGCTTACACAGATTAAATCTACAAAAAAAATCGAATCTAATCCAACGCAAAACGCAGCTTCGGCAGAGCCTGAAGAAGGTGAAGAAAATAACAATTCTAAGTCGCTGGATCGTGAGGCTTTGTTAGCGGCAAGTTTGGAAATTGATAGATTACAAGCACAAATCGATAAGCAGCAAGATGAGTATCAAAAACGCCCAAAACGAAAATTTATTGGCGCGCGTACTAAAGAATATCGTTTTGCACTGTATGTAGAATCGTGGCGGCAGAAAGTAGAACGCATCGGTAATATGAATTATCCAGAAGCCGCAAAAGCGCAGAAGTTATATGGGCAATTGCGTATGACAGTTTCGATTAAGTCGGATGGCAGTTTAGAAAGCGTGGTGATAGATCAGAAATCACCGCATGCAGTCTTAAATGACGCGGCTAAACGTATTGTAGAATTGGCCGCACCTTATGCAGCTTTTCCAAACGATATTAAGAAAGATACCGATATTTTAAGCATCACGCGGACATGGACGTTTACCCAAGAAGATGCACTGCAAACTGAGTAGCCAATATCTTTCGCATTTCTGCGGTGTTATTTTTGCTCACCGTACAATGCGTACTGTCCTCGCTCAAATGCAAAATCTAAATGGCTTTATGTCGCATTAAAACGGTAATATATCGTATGAGTGACATTTTAATCAATGCCAAAATGGTCATAATTTAAATGAACAATTATTCTCAATTTAAACGGAATATTTTTTTAGCTTCTCTGCTATTCTTCTGTGTTGCCTGCTTGGCAGATGAGGCCGCAAACAAAGTCAGTAACCCGCCCAATACCAGTACTTGGCAGCCCAATATGATGGATTGGAAAACATCTCCAGTTGACCTGTCATTTTTAAACGCACAAGAGAAACCAGCTGGTAAACGTGGTTTTGTTGTGGCAAAAGGCGAACAACTTGTATTTGAGGATGGCACAACCGCTAAATTTTGGGGTGCAAATATTACGGCATATACTATATTTAATACGCCAAAAGACACGATACAACAGCAAGCCAAAAAACTCTCTCAAATGGGCTTTAATTTGGTACGTATTCACCATATGGATTCAACTTGGGTAAATCCTAACTTATTCATTGAAAAATCAAATAACACAAAAACATTTAACGTAAGCGCGATGGATCGGCTGGATTGGTGGGTTAAGTGTTTGAAGGATGAAGGGATTTATATATGGCTTGATTTACATGATGGCCGAGAACTAAGAAGCGGCGACGGCATTAAAGACTTTGATGAGATCCGCAACGATAAGAAAGTAGCGGGCCTTAAAGGGTATAACTATGTGAATGAATCTATTCAAAAAGCCATGCAAGATTTTAATTTGGCTTATCTCACGCATCGTAATGCTTATACAGGCAAAATGTATACTGAAGAACCCGCTGCCGTTGCAACACTTATTACAAATGAGAATGATGTGACTCACCATTTTGGGAATGTTTTATTACCCGATAAAGGGGCAAAAGAACATGCAAAACGTTATATGCAGTTGGCAGAAACTTTTTCAGAAAAAAACAACTTAAATCAAGATAAAACTTGGCGTGCTTGGGAGCACGGCGCATCTAAACTCTTTTTGAATGATTTGGAATATCAATTTAATACTAAAATGACTGCGCATTTGCGCGGACTTGGCTTAAAGACACCTCTCGTTACAACCAATTTTTGGGGTGATGATAATTTGAGTAGTTTGCCAGCGTTGACAACTGGCGACATGATAGATGCGCATGCTTATCAGGGGGAAGGCGCGCTAAAAGCCAATCCACTCAATACAGATAATTTTATTCAGTGGCTATCAGCGGCGCATGTGGTGGGTAAGCCACTGAGTGTGACTGAGTGGAATTCCGCAGAGCCTTTTCCCGTAGAAGATAGGCATATATTGCCGATGTATATGGCAACACAATCAAGTTTTCAAGGATGGGATGCCTTAATGCTGTATGCCTACTCTCAATCTGGTGCGCAAGCGCCAATGGATTGGTTGCACGCATCCGCTTGGGACTCTATTTACGACCCAAGCTTAATGGCAACGATGCCAGCAGCAGCCTTAATGTATCGCCGAGGTGACGTTAAGGAGGCCGAAAATACTTATGTTCTTAAATTGGATGACGACATATTTAATCGTGTTGTTAATCCAAAAAACTCGGTGTTTATTCGCACTGCAACCGAACTGGGTAAATTACAAATTGCGATGCCAGCGCATAAAGCATTACCTTGGCTAAAAAAATCTACTTTACCTGCTAATGCAAAAGTGTTTAAAGATGCTAACCAATCGCTCATTAAGTCTAATGAAACTAAAACTACGAATGTTGATTTTCAGCATGATTGGCAACAAGGCAATTTGGTGATTAATACGCATAAAACCCAAGGCGTTGTGGGCACAATGAATAACCAGAAATTTGTGTTGAAAGATGTAACACTTACGAGTAGCACGCCGAATGCTTCTGTAATTGTGCAAAGTATTGATAGTGTGCCGATTAGTGCTTCAGAAAATATGTTGATTAGTATGGCGGCACGTTCTGTCACTGCGAAAGATGGAAAACTACCATTTATATCTGAGCCTGTGATTGGGCAGCTCATGATTAAGGCTGGTAAGGGCCTAAAACTTTTTAAGCGGAATCAATCACAAGTTGAGCAACAAGTGCCTGTGCAATATCAAAATGGCCAATATGTGATTAATTTAGACGCTACGCTAAAAACCTATTGGCTGAGTTTAAAAAAATCAAAATCATGAGTGAGTTATTACCAGACAAGATGCAAAACTACTACCAATACCATGTATTTTTTTGCTTAAACCAGCGCGATAATGGCGAAGCTTGCTGCATGGATAAAGGCGCAGAAGCAGCATTTGATTATATGAAAGCGCGCGCAAAAAAACTCGGCCTAACGGGTGAAGGCAAAAGCCGCATTAACCGCTCAGGCTGTTTAGACAGGTGCGGATTAGGTCCATTAATGGTCATTTACCCACAGGCCGTTTGGTATACGTTTGTCGATAATGAAGATATTGATGAGATTATTGAAAGCCACTTGGTGAATGGCAAAGTGGTAGAACGATTAATGATTAGCTAATGCGCATGTAACATACGCTTTTATTTTATCTTTAAACATTAAAATAGATGCCCTGGAAGGCCCATGGATATTGGTCTTCAGGGCATCGTTTCTAGGCTCGCCTCTTACAATTTCACCCCAGTGTGAATTAGGAAAATGTTTGTCATCTGCAAAGCGCGGAATGACATGCCAATGCACATGCGGTGTTTTGTTGCCAAGACTGGCTAGGTTGATTTTATCGGGTGCAATCACTTCGCGCATGGCCGTTTCTACCGCGAATACAACCTTCATCATGCGCGCGCGCAGTTCGGGCGCTAGATCCGTCATTTCTTTGATGTGCGCGATTAACTCAACGCGGCAGTAGGCTGGATAATCAGAGTCATTTAGTAGCACCACACGGCAAAAATCATCTTGCCACAGAATTTCGTGCGGCCCAGATTGGCTGTGTAAATTAGCTTTGCACAAATCACAGGTTTGCAAATGAATACCTCAAGAAGCGGCAAGCATGCGGTCTAGCGTCAATTTCGCTAATTTCGCATCGTGCGGAGGCACTTTAATTTGGTTGACTATATTGCCTTCGGCTAGGTTTTCTAATGTCCAGGCCAAGTGTTGAGGATCAATACGCGCCATGGTGGAGCATTCGCATACCACATGGCTCATAAATTGTACCAGTTTGCCTTGTGGTTTCATTTGTTCAGCCAAACGCGTGACCAAGTTCAACTCTGTACCGACCAGCCATTTAGTGTTGGGGGCGGCTTCGGAAACGGTTCTTAAAATGTATTCAGTAGAGCCGACAAAATCAGAATTTAAACACACTTCAAATGGCGCTTCAGGATGAGAAATCACATGGCCATCGGGATGCAGTTTTCTAAAGTGCTCAATATTTTGCAGGCGGAACATTTGATGGACCGCACAGTGGCCTTTCCACAGCAAGATTTTGGCATTTTGAATTTGTTCAACAGTTAAGCCGCCCATGGGTTGGTCTGGGTCCCAAATCGGCATTTGCTCTAATGGAATACCCATTTTATGGCCTGACCATCTACCTAAATTTTGGTCAGGGAAAAACAACACTTTCTCGCGTTGTTTAAAACTCCAGTCCAATATTTTTGGCGCGTTGGTGCTAGTACAAACAATGCCGCCGTGCTCCCCGCAAAAGGCTTTTAAATCAGCCGCAGAGTTAATGTAGGTCACGGGCGTGATTTTTTCATCAAAATTGAGTGCTTTGTTTAATTCGCGGTAACTGCGCTCTACTTTGGCCAGGTTGGCCATATCCGCCATACTACAGCCAGCAGCTAAGTCTGGTAACACGACTATCTGCTCAGGGCGGCTTAAGATATCGGCCACTTCAGCCATAAAATGTACGCCTAAAAATACAATAAATTCGGCATCTAAATCTTCACAATATTTGGATAATTTAAGTGAGTCACCAGTGAAATCGGCATGACGATACACACTTTCATGTTGGTAATGGTGGCCTAAAATCACTAGACGTTTGCCCAATTTATTACGCGCGGCAATAATGCGGCGCTGGCAGTCGGCGTCTTCTACTGCTTGGTACTTTTCGAATTTAATCGGTACTGATTTGATGGCTTCTGTTTGCATAATATTCAACTTGTATTTTATAACTTTAATTGGCGCCTCTCACCTAATCTTTTTAGTGCATCAACATTGGTCCAAGAGAAGACAAGGTTTGCGGCCTCACGCCAATCTACCCATTGGCAACGTACATGTTCATCTGGTGCTAATTTGATAGCTAGCTTGCTAGGAAGTTCTAAGCCAAATAAATGCTCAGTATTTTCCACCACACCAGGCGCATAGCGATGGCGCCAATGCGGGTAAATTTCGTACACGTTCGAAGCTTGCCAATCTTGCAATTCGAACTGTGTGGCATCTAAACCTGTTTCTTCCATCACCTCACGTATCGCCGCTTGTTTTGGCGTTTCATCACCCTCTACACTGCCCGTCACCGATTGCCAAAAGCCTGCCTTGTCGGTACGCTCCATCAACAGCACTTGTAAATCAGGTGTATGAATTAACACAAGTGCAGAGATTGGGGTTTTGTAGTTCAAGGCTATTTTTATTTCGCGCTTTTGCTAGGTATTTAAGATTTATTAGGTGCAGAAGTTAAGTTTTTAGGAAGTTGAAACACTACGCTCTCAATCACGCCATGTAGCTCTTGCACTTGAATTGCGCCAAGTTGCTGTAGTTTAGCAATCACTTCTTTTACCAGAACCTCGGGTGCAGAAGCGCCTGCTGATACACCAATTTTTTTCTTATTTGCTAGCCATTCGGCTTTTAAATAACTTGCGTTATCCACCATATAAGCCTCAACACCTTGATTTTGCGCAACCTCTCTTAATCTGTTGGAATTAGAGCTGTTGGGCGAGCCGACAATAATCACTAAATCACAATCTTTAGACATGATTTTCACTGCATCTTGGCGGTTTTGCGTGGCGTAGCAAATGTCATCACTTTTTGGAGCGTGAATATTCGGAAATTTGGTTTGCAGAGCGTTAATCACTAAAGTTGCATCGTCCATTGACAGCGTAGTTTGTGTAACAAAAGCCAGCATTTCTGGATTTTTAACGCTTAATTTAACTACATCTTCAGGCGTTTCTACTAAATACATGCCATGCTCACTTGGCTCGCCTTCAACTTGACCCATGGTACCTTCTACTTCAGGGTGGCCTTTGTGGCCTATCATCACAATCTCCATGCCTGCTTGACGCATTTTGGCGACTTCGATATGCACCTTAGTTACCAATGGACAGGTGGCGTCAAACGCCCTTAAACCGCGGCTTTCAGCTTCCGTGCGGACGGCTTTGGAGACACCATGTGCGCTAAAAATCACCGTGCTACCTGTGGGGATTTTGTCTAGCTCATTAACAAAAATTGCGCCTTTTGCGCGCAGTTCATCTACTACAAACTTATTGTGTACCACTTCGTTACGCACATAGATAGGTGCGCCAAATTTCTCTAAGGCCTGCTCCACAATAATAATGGCACGGTCTACGCCAGCACAAAATCCACGCGGGTTGGCGAGTACAATTTCAGCTTGTAAAGTGTTATCGGTTTGGTTCATATTTAAAACGTTATCTCAACTAATATCAGAAAGCTTAATATCACTATTTTGGTCATCAGGTATAATCACGTAAATTTTTAAGTACTCATTTTATGAAAAATACTGCAACCTTACTGATTACTTGCCCAGATACTAAAGGCATCGTGGCGTCTATTGCTGATTTTTTATATCAGCACAATGCTAATATTTTACACGCAGACCAGCATCAAGATGCAGAAAATAATCTATTTTTAATGCGCGTAGAATGGGATTTAGCCAATTTTAATTTATCTGAAGCTGACTTTGCCGCTGCTTTTGCGCCGATTGCTACAAAATTTAGTATGGAATGGCAACTTAAGTTGTCACAACATAAAACCCGCGTAGCCATTATGGTTTCGCAATATGATCATTGCTTGGCAGATTTATTGCATCGTCATAAAAGTGGCGAGTTAGCGTGCGAAATTCCACTGGTGATTAGTAACCACCGCGATGCCGAAGCCTTGGTAAAATTTTATGGTATTGATTTTCACTATGTTGAAATAAACAAAGAAAATAAACCGCAAGCCGAGGCGGCGCAGTATAAGCTGTTCGATGATTACAACATTGATTTAATTGTGCTTGCACGCTATATGCAGATTTTATCGCCAGACTTTGTTGCGCGTTACCCACAAAAAATTATCAACATTCACCACTCGTTCTTACCCGCTTTTATTGGTGCACGGCCTTACCATAGAGCGTTTGAGCGTGGCGTTAAACTCATCGGTGCAACAGGTCATTATGTCACCGAAGTTTTGGATGAAGGGCCGATTATTGAGCAAGATATTGACCGGATTTCGCATCGCGACCAAGTGGAAGATTTAATTCAAAAAGGGCGTGATTTAGAGCGCATAGTGTTAAGTAAAGCAGTGCGCTGGCATATAGAAAACCGTATTTTATTGTATGCTAATAAGACCGTTATTTTTGATTAAAATGATAGGCGTAAAAAAAGCGAAGTACCAAATATTGATTCATGGCTTCGCTTTTTCTAAGTACTTTAATTTCTAAGTGAGACCTTTGCACGAAATGAGTTTAACCCTAAAAACTCACAATTCCGTCATCCCCGCGAAAGCGGGGATCCATTTAAGTGATTGATTGCAATGGATTCCCGCTTTCGCGGGAATGACGAATTTTGGTATTTTTGTTAAAAATTAAGTCTTATTACGTTTCGTGCAAAAGTCTCTAAGTACATTAATTTTAAATTATAATTCTGCAGCTACCATGTCTGGTAAAAGCTCTACAGCTTCATCATCATACGCAGCAACTTCTTCTAAAGCAGCACCATCTCCAATATCTATCGGTGTACCAGTACCAACAACAGGTTTAGAAGCGCAGCCTGAGACCACTAAAACTAAAAAAGCCATTAAAGCAAACATCCATTTTTGCATTTTTGATTCTCCCTAGTTAACGATTAGTTATAAAAGCATACTTAATTTAGTTGATGTTATATGCTTAACGGTAATCTACGCTTAACTGTTAAAGACTGCAAGATTTTAAGGGCTATTCTGGAATTTTTTCCAATGAAAACAGTTGTGTAATCTGTTCGCGTTCACGAATAACGGAGACTTTATCACCATCTACCATCACTTCGGCTGCGCGTGGGCGCGTATTGTAATTGCTAGCCATACTCATACCATAGGCGCCAGCCGATTTAATCGCAAGCACATCACCATCTTGCAAACTTAACGCTCTATCATGGCCTAAAAAGTCACCACTTTCGCACACGGGGCCGACGATTTCATATACTTGTGTCTCACCAGTGCGTGGTGCTACAGCAACAATTTCGTGATAAGCGTCGTACAAAGCTGGGCGCATCAAGTCATTCATGGCGGCATCGACTATGGCAAAGTTTTTGCTTTCACCTAGCTTGAGGTATTCCACGGTGGTGAGTAACACGCCTGCATTGCCCACCAGTGCTCGTCCTGGCTCAAACAACACTTTAACATTGCGCCCAGCCAATTTTTGTAAGATAGCCTGCGTGTAGGTTTTAAAATCAGGCGGCGTTTCATCATCATAGGTAATGCCTACGCCACCGCCTACATCAATATGTTCT
Organism: Methylophilaceae bacterium; assembly: GCA_031399315.1. Taxonomy (GTDB): domain Bacteria; phylum Pseudomonadota; class Gammaproteobacteria; order Burkholderiales; family Methylophilaceae; genus Methylotenera_A. Next base: position 12,131 of record JANNOS010000114.1, read on the forward strand.
ATCACAATACCTTTGGTTGCTAGAGCATCCACCAAGCCTAATACTTTGTCTAAAGCATCCAAGAAAGGTGAAAGCTCGGTAATTTGTGAGCCGATATGGCAATCTACACCATGCACGACAATATTGGGCATTGAAGTGGCTTGCTCATACAAAGCAACTGCGTCTTCAAATGCCACACCAAATTTATTATTTTTTAAGCCAGTTGATATGTAAGGGTGCGTTTTAGCGTCTACATTTGGGTTAACACGCAGCGATACAGGCGCAACCTTGCCCATTTCGCCCGCCACCGCATTTAAACGTAGTAACTCATTTGCCGATTCTACGTTAAAGCAAAAAATACCTGCATTTAACGCGGCGCGCATTTCCTCTGCCGTTTTACCTACGCCAGAAAACACAATCTTTTGCGGATCGCCACCAGCTGCCAACACGCGCGCTAATTCACCACCAGAGACAATATCAAACCCCGCGCCTAGTTTGGCAAATAAATTCAATATTGCAATGTTGGGGTTGGCTTTTACCGCAAAACAAATCAGATGATTTGTGCCAATTAAACCAGCCTCAAAGCTTTTAAAAGCTTGGGCAAGTGCACTTTTAGAATATACATAACATGGTGTATTAAATTCTGCGGCAATTTTACTCAGCGCAATATTTTCGGCGTGTAATTCGCCATTTTTCAACATAAATTGAGAGTTAGGGTTAAATGCAGTCACGTTAATTTTTTCTTTTAATATTCTTTTGTTGGTGTAGTTGCTTCAGGGTTGTTTTTTTGGTTTGTTTGTGGCGCTTCTTGCCCGCTATCTTCTTGTGGGTAACGTTGCTCTGGAATATACAACGGCCCTTTAGTACCACAACCAGCTAAGGCAGTATATGCAAGGCAACATATCACAGTTGTAATAGTTGATTTGGTTAAGAGTTTAGACATGACAACCCCGTTAAAAAATGATTAATGCGCATTTTATCATCGAATAGCATATTAGGCGGAATGCTGTTTTAAACTAGGAATAGAGACGGGTTTACCGCTTATTCTGTTAAATATTCCGATTATCGGATAGTAGTAGACATGCGTATAAAGGTTTGGGCATGATGCAATCAACTGAAAAAGGAAAGTTATATGAACACAATTAAAGTTGCACAAAAAGGCTTTTCGCTAATCGAGCTGATGATTGTTATAGCGGTTATTGGTATTTTGGCTTCTATAGCAATGCCAGCTTACAGCGACTATATAACTAAATCAGCATTGTCAGAAGCTTCTTCTGGTCTTGCAAACATACGTGTCAGGATGGAGCAATACTTTCAAGATAACCGTACTTATGTTGGCGCTGATGGTGCGGGTATGCCTTGTGTTGCAAATAATACAGGGCAAAATTTTAATTTTTCATGCTCTGGTATTACGGCTACGGCTTATCTTGTGACAGCAACTGGTAAAAGTAGAGCAGCTGGTTTTACGCTTACAGTGAATGAAACAAATACACAAGCAACGACTGCAGCAGCCTCTGGGTGGGCTACAGGGGCTTGCTGGGTGACTAAAAAAGGTGGCTGTTAATAATGTTTAAACCGAAACAACTAGGGTTTACATTAGTCGAGGTGATGATAGTTGTATCAATTCTCGTCATTCTTGCTGCAGCGGCTATGCCTAGCTATCGCGAATGGATAGAGAATTCAAAAATTCGCAGTGGTGCAGCATCAATTTTGAATGGCATACAAAAAGCTAGAACGTCGGCAGTTCTGAATAATACACAAGTGCGATTTACACTTGGGGCTAACACAGCATGGACTGTTGCCTGTGTAACTGCAGCGATGTGCCCAGGTGGTGTTGCGACTATAGAGCAAAGAGCAAGTGGAGACGGGTCTTCAACAAGTGTTACAACGACTCCCTTACCAGCAGCAGCTACAACGGTTACGTTTAATAACTTAGGCGTCGCAAATGCAGGTGGTTTAACGCGAGTTACCGTAGATAACGCAACAAGCTACTCAGGTAAACGCCCACTCAGAATTGAAATAGGTGCTAGTGGTGCTGCGAGGTTATGTGATCCAGCTTTTACCTTGCCAGATCCGAAAGGATGCTAAACATGAAAAAAATTATGATGAAAAACGCTATCATGGAAAATAGAGCAATGAAACAAAAAATGAACAGCTTGCCACAAGCTAAACTTCAACAAGGCGCTGTGTTGCTAGAAGCGCTAATCGCGATAGTCATCTTTTCTTTTGGTATTTTGGCACTTGCAGGCTTGCAAGGTGCCATGGTTAAAAATACAACAGATTCAAATTACCGTTCAGAAGCAAGCTATTTAGCGCAGCAGCAGTTAGGGCTTATGTGGGCAGATCCAAACCAACTAGCAAACTATCTTGGTACAACACCAGTGGCTAAGCTTCCAAATGGTTCGATGACTGTAACTGAGCCTATAACGGGTAGGGTTGTGGTTAGCGTTACTTGGCAGACACCTGGGGAGCCACAACATAACTTTCAAACGAATGCATATGTGTTGAGAGGTTGCCCAACATGTACATAAGCAAAAAACAAGAAATGCATCAAACAGGGTTTACTTTAATTGAACTTATGGTAGGCCTTGTGATAGGTTTATTGGCCACGCTTGCTATTATGCAAACATTGTCTCAGTTCGAAGGTCAGAAACGCTCAACAGTAGGCACGGCTGATACGCAAGTCAATGGCAATATTGCACTTTATAGTATTCAACGCCAAGTACAAATGGCAGGTTATGGCTTGCCAATTTATGATGCAAATACAATTAAAAACGATTCTCCACTTAGATGCAGTCCATCAACAATCGATCATGATTGGAATGCGGCCACGCCTAAGATTGATCTTTTCCCAATTGCCATTACTGATGGCGGTACTGGTAGTGATCAAATCTCAGTAAGATATTTTCCAAGTCCAAGCGGTGGCCTGCCAGTTAATGTGATTAATATTGGCGGCACAATTCTTGGTGTTGATAACACCTTAGGCTGCGCTAATAACGATCTTGCACTTGTGGTGCACGGTACAACATGTAATGCAGCTAGGGTGAATGATACTGATTTAGCGACAGATACTACACATGTCACTTTAACTGGGCCGGATGTTGCATTTATGTCAACAGGCCCAGGAGCTAACTACGCTAGGCTATCATGCTTGGGCAACCTTACTCAGCAAATCTTTAGCGTTAATGCTAACCAGTTGGAAACCAATGGTTCCCCAGTGATTTCAGATATTGTCAATATGCAGGCACAGTACGGTATTTCGGCTACGGCTAATAGCAATCAAATTACCCAGTGGGTAGATGCGACTGTAGCAACTGGTTTTGCAGCGCCTACAGTTGCAAATCGTAATCGTATACGCGCCATTCGCGTGGCGGTTGTGGCACGCAATAGTGTGTTAGAAAAAACCAATGTAACGGCAGCAGCTCCAGCCGCTTGGCCAGACGTACCTGTGGGGGGTCCAATCACTGTAGCTTCACCTGCACCTACCATTAGCCTTACTGGAACTGCCAACTGGCAACAATATCGTTATCGCGTATACGAAACAATTATTCCACTACGTAATTTGACTTGGTCGGGGCAATGGCTATGAGTACAAAAAATCATTCAAAGCAAAACACTAAAAACGTGTTGAGGTTAGCTGTGGTTAAAACACAAAGAGGCTTGGTATTGTTCTTTGCACTTATTGCATTAGTGACTATGTCGCTTGCTGCTGCTGCACTTATTCGCTCGGTAGATACTAGCGTAATCGTTGCAGGTAATCTAGCTTTTAAACAGTCTGCTACTACGGTTGGCGATAGCGGGATGGTTGCCGCAATGGATTGGGTTAGAGGCAATAGCGCGGCTTTGACTGCACCTTCTGCTGGAAATGGTTATTACCCCACTTCGGCAAGTCTAACATTAACAGCAGCCACAGGGGCAGCATGGCCAAACGGGGGTGCTTGGACAGACGCAACCAGTAGCCTAGCAACTGGCAGTGGTTTTCCAGGGGCAACCCCAGGTTATGACCCTATTACAGGGAATACCGTACGCTATGTCATAGAACGTATGTGTCGCGCTGCAGGCGCAGCTACTGCAGCAAACTGTTTAATGGGTTCAGCCAGTACAGGCGGTAACTCTTTAAGTGGTAAAACAGACCCAGAGTTAGGCGCGCTTACAAATTATTCATTAAGCCCAATGTATCGGGTTACCGCCAGAGTTACTGGCCCAAAAAATACAATCAGCTATATTCAAGCGTATGTTTACTAGGAGTCAAAAAATGACACGCCAATTTAATTTTTTACTAAAAAATAAACTTATGCGTGCTGCATACTTATGTTTTGGTCTTCTGCTTTCAAGCGCATCACCAGCGGCATTGGTAGATTTAGCAACCGCGCCACTCGCCAATTCGACTACATCTTTAGTGTTGCCTAACCTCATGTATATTTTGGATAACTCTGGCAGTATGCGCTCAGACTATATGCCTGATTACGTTAACGATACTAACAAATGTAAATCAACAGCTACAGGTACTTCTGCAACTATATTTAGTGCCGCCTGTGGTTTCGGTGACCCGGCTTATAATCTAAAAGATTTTAATACGCTTTATTACAATCCAGAAATTACTTATTTACCTACGATAAATGGCGATGGATCGATTAGGCCTTCAATGAATAGCGCCAATACTGCAGGCTGGACAAACGTGCCTAATGACCCTTATGGAATTCGAAATGTAGACCAATTGAATGTCGGAAGTACATCGATTAGCTTAATTCCTAACTTAGCTAATACGCAAGGCTACCCCGCTGATGTTTGGTGTAATACAACCAGTGCCACTACAGCGGATCTTTCGGATCCTTCGGTATGTAACCGAAATGATCAATATGTTTTCCCAACAAGTGTATTTAATAACGCATATACCTTAAGAGGTTATCCATACTATTATACAAATACGCCATCTGAGTATTGCACTAATAAAGACTTAACGACTTGTCAGGCAACGGCATCTGCTACTTACAATGTCCCAGCAACATTGCGCTGGTGTAGTGATGCTGCGCGCACTACCTGCCAAGCTAAATACAAGGATGGCGTTTTTATATACGCTAAATGGTTAGGTATTACCACGGGTACGGTATCTGGCACGATTAAAATTAAGGCAGACCCTACACCACATACACCAGCAACATCGGTGACACCTTTACAAATTACTAACGTGACGGTTGCTGGGGTGAGGATTATTCCGCTAACGCCTGCGCCAGCATTAACAATTACTAACACGACTATTGCAGCGCAACGTGCTAGTTTAGCCTCTGCTTTGGCTAGCAATATTAATAGCTATATGAGTGCCCCAGATTATACAGCCACTGCTGCCGGTGATACTGTGACTGTAACTCCAGTAGCCGCAGGCGCACTGACGGCTACGATTGTTGTGACAACTTCAACAGCTACTGCACCGCTTGTTACTACAACAAATGCAACTGGCTCATTTAGAATTACTAAGGCAGATTCTGGCCATAACATTTCCAGCATCAGGGTAGGTTCTGTAGAGATTCTTAATCAAACGATTAGTACAACGGGGAGTACTGCGACTGCTAGGCGCTTAAATCTTGCTAACGCCATTGTAGCCCGTGTTAATTCGTATGTTTCTAGTACAGACTATAATGCAGTAAGGACAGCAGATGCTTTTAACAACCAAACCATTACTTTTACGGCTGTGGTTGGTGGTACTGCTGGCAATGGTGCGCTCACAAGAACCGTTTCAAACACTGCTAACATTACTATAGACAGTTTCGTTAATCTTGCTGGTGGTGGTACAAGCACGACTACTCAAACTTACATTTTACCAACATCGATCACTAATTTTACTGGTGGCGTGCCTGTGGTGGCGACTTTTAACCGTGTAGATATTGAACCTTCAACAGCGAACTATGTAAAAGCCGAAACACGTACCGATTGTACTGGCGCAGTTGGGCCAGTTGGATGTAGCTATGATGAAGAAATGACTAACTTTGCTAACTGGTACAGCTATTACCGTACCCGTATGCAAATGATGAAAACTTCTACCAGCCGTGCTTTTAAAGATATTGATACACGCTTCCGTGTCGGCTTTATCACGATTAGTAACGCAAGTACCAATTATTTACCAATTGCTAAGTTTGACGATACGCAAAAAACTACTTGGTATAATAGATTATTCGCAGCTGATGGTAGTAGCGGTACGCCATTGAGGTCTGCGCTGACAACTACGGGGCGTATTTTTGCGGGTAAAGGCTCAGCCGCGGTGGGTAATAGTGCTGACCCAATGCAATACTCTTGCCAACAAAACTTTACACTGTTAACCACAGATGGTTATTGGAACACGGATACAACTACTACTGTGAGAGACATTAATGGCACAGGCTCTGTGGGTAATTTGGATGGCGGTACAACACCAAAACCATTGTTTGAAGGCACAAACCCAACTTATACTACCTCTAACACTTTGGCAGATGCTGCTAAATATTATTATGATACCGACCTACGAGATGCTTCATTAAGTAACTGTACGGGCTCAGCGGGTGTGGATGTCTGTACGGATAACGTATTTGTTTCAAGTACAGATAATAATGTTAAACAACATATGACTACCTTTACTTTAGGGTTGGGGGTTGATGGGGCTTTAAATTATACAAGCGACTATAAAACGCAAACCGTTGGGGATTTTAATGACTTGAAAAATGGTACGATTCCTGGTTGGCCAGTGCCAGTAGAAAACACACAAACAGCGGTGGATGACTTGTGGCATGCGGCTGTGAATGGGCGTGGTACGTATTTTAGTGCTAAAAACCCCACCCAATTAACAACGAGCTTAGGCGAAGCTCTGTCGGCAATTACTTCAAAAGTGGGTGCGGGTGCAGCGGCCGCAACCAGTACACTTAACCCAGTAGCAGGCGATAACTTTGCTTATGTGGCAAGTTATGCCACAGTTAAGTGGACAGGTAATATTGAAGGGCGCACCATCGATATCGCCACTGGTGAAGTGAGCGTTGATGCCGCATGGTGTACTGAAAGCATAGCGGCAGGCGCTTGTTCATTACCTAGCACAGTCGTGTCAGACACGACAGGAAGTAGCACCAATTATTTCTGCTCAACACCAGGCAAAACACTAGCCACATGCCCTACGCCTGGCATACTTGACGGTACTAATTGTAAAGTAGAAATAGCTTCAGCTTGTACTGGCACTATGCTAAGTAGAGTGGCAGCAGCTACAGATGACCGTAAAATTTTAATGCAATCACCAACTGGTTTGCTGGTGCCCTTTAATTTTACAAATATTACTTCGGCAGGTAAGGCAGCTAATTTCCAAACAACTTTCTTGGCTAGCAGTTTAAGCCAATGGACTGACTTAACAGTAGCACAACAAACAAGCCTTACATCAGATAAGCTTGTTGATTTCTTGCGCGGCCAGTCAGGTTATGAAGATCGTGCCAGCAATGTAGTTGGTTCAATAGATAATCGATTGTTCCGTTTCCGTGAGGCGGTGATTGGTGATCCGCTTGAATCTACACCAGCTTTTAATGGTATACCAAAAGCGACTTATACTGACCCAGGCTATGGTGCAGCAACAGTAGCAGGGACATTTGCATACGCGCAATCATTACGTGACGGCACAGTTTATATTGGTACTAACGACGGTATGTTGCATGCATTTGATGCGGATAACGGTGTAGAACGTTGGGCTTATGTGCCAACAATGGTGATGCCAAACATGTGGAAATTGGCAGATAAAAATTATAGTAACTTACATACAAACTATGTGAACGGTGACCCAATCATTAATGATGTTTGTACTGCAAACTGTAGTACATCATCTGCAACTTGGAAAACCATACTTGTAGGTGGCTTAAACGGTGGCGGAACAGGCTACTATGCACTAGATATTACTGATCCAGATAATCCGATATCACTTTGGGAGTTTGATACCACAGATGATGCGGATCTTGGTTATACTTTTGGTAATCCAATCATCACTAAAAAAGCTGATGGCACATGGGTTGTATTGGTTACCTCTGGTTATAACAATGTATCTGGTTCAGCAGCCACACAAGGCAAAGGGTTCTTTTATGTCTTGGACGTGAATGCAGATATTACTAAACCTGGCAGAGCAAAAGTACTTACTAAGTACAACACTGGCGAGGGCAATGCAACAACTCCTAGTGGACTGGCTAAAATCAGTGCATATATTACTGATGCGCAGAAAAATAACACTGCTTTATATATTTATGGTGGTGACCTTTTAGGCAATTTATGGCGCTTTGATATTAATAATCCTCAGTCTAGTGGAAACCCTTTCAAATTGGCAAAATTGCAAGGTTCTTTGGGTGATCAGCCAATTACTGTTAAGCCAGAATTGAGTGAGGTTGAAGGTAAACGCATTGTCTTTGTTGGTACAGGCAAATACTTGGAGTCAACTGATGTTAGCGGCACACAGACACCAAACTCACAGACCTTGTACGCAATTACAGATGCAAACGAGACAGTCACGCTTAATAATCCACGAAGCGGTACTTCATTGCAGCAACAAGTCATTACAACCTCAAGTGGTACACGCACAGTGACTAATAATCCCGTTCTTTACGCTTCAAAACGTGGCTGGTATATTGATTTGCCAGATCCAGGTGAGCGTCAGAATGTACCTTCACAGTTGGTGTTTGGTACATTGTTAGTACCTACTATTGTGCCATCAAACACCGTGTGCTCTCCAGGTGGGTATGGCTGGCTTAACTTTATAAACTTTAAAACGGGTTCTATCATTGCACAAAGTGTAGTAGGTTCTAAAACTAACGCACCGATTGTGGGGATAAACGTACTTTATGTTAATGGTAGCCCTAAAGTTTCTGTAGTAACTGCAGATAACCCAACACCTGAGTTTCCACCAATTCAGCCTGAGTTTTTAGGTGGAACGGTATCAGGATTCCAAGATCGTCGAGTGATTTGGCGTGAATTAATAGAAGAGCAGCAGTAAAAATTGTAAGTGATATTTAAAAGCCACGATTAATTATCGTGGCTTTTTTATTTACGGTTATCAATTAACCGATTGCAAATAGTGCCGTTGATGAATCCAAAAAATAGAGCAGCCAGTGCAAAAATCGGGATTAAATATGCCACACCCGTGTGCGGTATTAACCAAAGCCGTACTACAATTAACTGCCCTGCAATATGCGCGAATGCCGCAAATATGCTGAGTGAGATAGCACTAAAGTATTTTTTTGGTAAGTTCTGCGCTAAAAATAAAATGGCTAAACTTAACACCGCGCCAGATAAACTTAATATAAAAGTAGGTGATAAGAATTGCCCAAGTAATAAGCTGCTGGCAAATACGCGTAATAAGCTTACCCAAGCCGCAGTGGCAAAACCATACTCATACAATACAAATAAGGTCACGATATTGGCAATGCCAGGTTTTACGCCAGGTAATGGTGACGGAATGACAGCTTCGAACATGTGCAAACCAATCGCAAGTGCAGTAAGTTTTGCAATGCGATGATCTTGGACGGTGGTTGCGATTTTACTAGATTCAGGTTTAATAATTGAGTGAGTCATAATTGTTTTTCTTACCCAATAATTGCAGGCTAATTTGATTTGGGATACAAATAGCGACTTGCCCTGCATGGGCTAGCCAGCCTTGGTGAACGCAATATTGGTTACGGCAAGGTGATTGTTTGAAACGCACTTTGCCCTGATTAATACTAACGGTTGAGATTCCAACTGGGCCTTTAATTTGTAGTTCGCGCACTTGGTCTAAATCGTAAGTGCCCAAAATTTGGTCACCTTGTCTAATTTTAAGTTTACTCGCTTGTTCAAAGGTCCAAAATTGCTGGAACATGAAAATGATTGCAATTACGCCAGTAAGAATTACCAGCCAATCACCAATCAGTGGTTTTGGGTAAAAATTGTTCTTATGGATTAATTTGCTTAACATGCTTTGCGGCATCTTTATCAAGCCAAGTAATGCGCTTAGCCATGCTGGGGCTTACAAAGATTTTATTGGCAGATTCGATGATAAGAAAATTTTCAATGTGCATGGCCTTAGCAGCATCAGCACGATACTCTGGTTTAGCGATAAAAATTGGTTTTGAAGCAACATCAGACAACACACCAGTATTTTTGGTTTGAGGTGGGATAAGCACGGTTACCGCCAGTGTGGCCTCTGCGGGATAGCCTGTGGCAGGGTTAATAATATGGCAATAACGTTTGCCTTTAACCTCAAAATAGCGCTGATAATCGCCAGAAGTGCCAATAGCCCAGCCGCTTTCTAAATCAAGCGTGGCAATTGCGTTGGGTTTGCGCGGGTGCTGTATACCCACGCGCCAAGGTTTCTCGCCATGTTTTCCCAATGCAATAATATTGCCACCGATATTAACAAGCGCATTTTTAATACCACGTGCTTTGAGTATTTTTAGGGCGCGATCCAGAGCGTAGCCTTTAGCATAGCCGCCTAAATCTAATTGCACTGTTGGGTTAGTACTGTATATCTGATTGTTTTCAATCACAATATCGGTCATTTGTGGATTGGAGGCAACTAGGCGGGCAATTTTGGTTTCATCTAATTTGACTGGTTTAAACTCATCATGGTGAAATCCCCATGTTTCAATAAGGTTGCCAATAGCAGGGTTAAACAATTCATTTGATCTTAATGAATATGCGGTCGCATATTTAATGATGGCTGCAAGATCTGGCTTAATGGAGACGGGTGTCTGACCCTGTGAAAAAGCATAGTTTAGACTTTGGATTTCGCTTGGACGCCACGCGTGTAAACGATTGTGTAACTGTTGAAATTCGCGAATCACTTGCATTGATATTGCTTGCGCTTCAGATTCATATTCGCCATAAATAGTAACATCGACCAGAGTGCCGAAGATATAGCTTTGTGTATTGTAAAGTGGTTCTGGCTTTGTGCAACCAGCTAAAAAAACACTCAACACAATTATAAGTAATAAGCGCATAGCTGCTACTATAACGCTAGCGCGAACTTCTTTCTAGTATATGTCTTCTAGAGCTTGTACAAAAACCTCTGCGGGCTTGCAAGTCGTTTGTGTCGCAATTTCAACCATACCTGTGGGGCTGGTGACGTTAATTTCCGTGAGGTGCTCACCAATCACGTCTAACCCAACTAAAAACAAACCTTCCTGTTTAAGTGTTTTGCCGATGGTGGTTGCGATTTCTATATCTCTATCTGTAAGCGCTTGCGCAATGCCTGTGCCGCCAGCAGCAAGGTTGCCACGCGTTTCACCTGCTTTGGGAATGCGGGCTAAGGCGTAAGGTAGCGGTTCACCATTAATCATAATAATGCGTTTGTCACCTTTAGTAATGGCGGGCAAGTAGCGTTGCGCCATAACGGTCTGCGTGCCAAAATGCGTTGCTGTTTCTAAAATAACACCAATGTTTGGGTCGGTTAGCGTAAGTCGAAATACGCCGCTACCGCCCATGCCATCCAGTGGTTTTACGACAATATCTTGATGCGTATTTAAAAATTCTCGAATTAAATCAATGTTACTTGTGACTAACAACTCGGGCGTAAATTGAGGGAATTTCGTAATAGATAGTTTTTCGTTCCAGCTGCGTACTGTGACAGGGTTGTTAATCACGTGAGCGCCTTGATTTGTTGCTAGTTCAAGCAAATAGGTGCTGTAGAGGTATTCATTGTCAAAAGGCGGGTCTTTACGCATTAATATTACATTAAAGTTCTTGGGTAAATGTTCTTGTGGTTCACTTAAACTGTACCAACTTTCGCCCTGTGTAAATTCGAGTATTTTGGCATTAACTTTTACTTGCTCGTTGCGCAAAAACACATCATGTTGTTCGCACACATGTAAACTATGCCCACGCGCTGAGGCCTCGCGCATAATTGCGATGCTGGTATCTTTATAGACTTTTAACGTATCAAGCGGATCTAAAATAAAAAGTAGTTTCATGATGTTATTGGTTTAATGGGTCATTTTCTTGTAGCTCAATCGCCGCAGCCAATAATGCTAAACGCGCTACGACACCATAAGCATAAAAACGGTTTGGTACAGTATCGGGCTGGCCTGCGCAATCGGGCAAAGTGCAAGGTTTTTCAAAAGCCAAAGGCGCAAAATGTGAGCCTGGCGCATTTAAGTTTTCATCTGCACCACGTTCTGTATGCACACGATAAAACCCACCAATCACAAAGTGATCCATCATATAGACGACTGGCTCGGCTATTGCCTCATCAATGCTCTCGAAAGTATAAACGCCTTCTTGAATAATCACTTCCGAGACTTGCAAACCTTCTTTAACCACAGACATTTTATTACGCGCTTTACGGTTTAAATCGCGCACATCATCAGGCGATTTCACGGTCATGATGCCCATACCATAAGTGCCCGCATCGGCTTTTACAATCACAAATGGCTCTTGGCTTATGTCATATTCGACGTACTTAGCCTTGATTTTGGTGAGTAATTGTTCTACTTTTAAGGCAAGACAGTCTTCACCCGTTCTCGCGTGAAAATCAATTTCGCCACACGTTTCAAAATACGGATTCAGTAGCCACGGATCAATCTCTAAAAGCTGTGAAAATTCATCAACTACGCGGTTATATGCCGAGAAATGTTGTGATTTTCGCCTAACGTGCCAGCCTGCGTGTAGTGGCGGGATTAAATCTTGTTCTAAATTTTTAAGAATATCAGGTACGCCGCCAGATAAATCATTGTTCAATAGAATGGCGCAACTATCAAAATCGCCAAGTTCTTTGTTAACTAACTTAATGCGATTGCCAACGCGTACGACGGGTTCTAGTAATAGTTTTTGGCCATCATGTGCTTCTAATACGGTAGGCTGAGTAATCTCTGGTGAGATGCTGCCGACACGAACATCTAAGCCTGCAGCCTTCATTATGGTCACGAGCTCCACCACATTTCGCAGATAGTAAGTATTGCGGGTATGATTTTCTGGAATAATCATCAGTCGATGCGCTTCGGGGCATATTTTTTCAACGGCCACCATGGCTGCCTGTACACTTAAACTTAAAAACTCTTTGTTCAAGTTGTTAAATCCACCAGGAAATAAATTGGTGTCAACAGGCGCAAGTTTAAAGCCAGCATTACGTAAATCAACTGAAGCATAAAATGGTGCAGCGTATTCTAGCCATTGGCTACGGAACCAATGCTCGATTTTTGGCATGCTATTAAGCATGCTTTTTTCTAAGTTAAGTAGCGGGCCACTAAGTGCCGTTGTTAAATGTGGAACCATATATCCTCTAATATTATTGTAGCCTAAACACGCCTTCCCCCTGTGGGGGAAGGTTGGGATGGGGTGAAACGTTGCTATCTTAGCACCCCCACCCTTGCCCTCCCCCTAAAATGGGGAGTGAATAAATATGATGCTAGTTGCTAATTTGTTGCGCTTACGCGACTATATACAACTAAATGTGCTTGCGCGGCTATGTAACCATCTGCGCTTGCGCGTCAGCGTGATAACTACTTCTTACCATGGGGCCGCTTGCCGCATTATTAAAGCCCATTGCATCCGCTTTTTGTTTTAAATCTTCAAAAATTGCGGGTTCAACATAGCGCATCACAGGTAAATGGTGAATACTAGGTTGCAAGTATTGACCTAACGTAAGCATGCTGACTTGGTGTGTGCGCAAGTCTTGCATCACTTGCAAAATCTCTTCATCTGTCTCTCCTAACCCAAGCATTAATCCAGATTTTGTCGGGATATGTGGATACATTTCACTAAATTTTTTAAGCAAGGTTAGCGAGTTTTGGTAATCAGAACCTGGGCGAGCTTGTCTATAAAGGCGCGGCACAGTTTCTAGATTATGGTTCATTACATCTGGAGGTGCTTTATTTAAAATGTCTAAAGCAATATCTAATCGGCCGCGAAAATCGGGTACTAAAATTTCTATTTTAATATTGGGCGAAGCCGCACGCACGGCGTGAATGCAATCCACAAAATGTTGTGCGCCTCCATCCTTAAGGTCGTCGCGGTCTACACTGGTAATAACCACGTATTTAAGCTGCATTTGTGCAATGGTACGCGCTAAATTCTCGGGTTCATTCATATCTGGCAGCAGAGGCTTACCATGCGCCACATCGCAAAATGGGCAACGCCGTGTACAAATATCACCCAAAATCATAAAGGTAGCAGTACCGCCGCTAAAACATTCGCCTATATTGGGGCAGGACGCTTCTTCACAAACGGTGTGCAAATTATTTTCGCGCAACACGCGCTTAATTTCTTGAAAGCGCGCACTGTCTGGCACTTTCATACGTATCCATTCTGGCTTACGCAGCATAGGTTGCGGGATGATTTTAATCGGGATGCGTGAAGTTTTTTCAGCATCGATTTGCTTTATGCCAGCGATTTTTTTAGTTGTATTTGGATTGTCTAATTCTGTCATTGTTTAAATTGATGCAATATTGTTTCTAGTAAAAGTTTGCCCATTTGTTTAGGCGTTTTGTTAATCCCTAAGTCACTGGTTTGTGTCATTTCTAGGCCAGCATAGCCGCATGGGTCAATCGCTTCAAACGGCGATAAATCCATATCCACATTCAAACTTAAGCCATGATAACAGCAATTATTTTTTAAGCGCAAACCAAGCGAGGCAATTTTTTTGTCATGCCCATCAATAGTGACATACACGCCAGGCGCCTCTTTTTTGGCAAAAGCGTTGATATGATATGTCTCAAGAAGCGTGATAATACTGGCTTCCAGAGCATCAACTAATTGTCGAATATTGAGCTTATTGCGTGTTAAATCTAACAGCACGTAAATGACGACTTGTCCTAGCCCGTGGTAGGTGATTTTACCGCCTCTATCGACTAGCACCAGCGGAATATTGTGGTTATTTCCATTATCTTTGGGAAGCCGAACACTTTTACGATTTAAGCCTAAAGTATAAACTGAGGCATGCTCTGTAAGCCATATTTCATCAGGGGTTTGGGGCAAGCGATTTGCGGTGAATTGCTGCATTGCATGAAGCGTGCTTTGATAATCAGTGCGACCTAAATCTCGGCAAACAATATCCCAAGCAATATCCATGTAAAATTAAAGCACGACCTTTACCATTGGGTGGCTACTAAGTGCGCGGTAAATGTTATCTAACTGTGGTTTGGATGTGACGTAAACCATGCAAGTCAGGCTAATATATTTTCCGCCAGAACTGCCACGCATTTCAATTTTTGAAACATCAAAGTTTGGAATCACTATTTGGATGGCCTTAATGATTTCTGAAGTAAAGTCCGCATGCGTTTCACCCATGACTTTAATGGGGAAATCGCATGGAAACTCGATTAACGTTTCTTGCGGTGTTTCAATTTCGGTAAGTTGTATATCTTTAGCCATTTACTGTGTGAGCAATTTAACACTATCAACCATGCGACCAAAAAATCCAGCCTCCCCCACAGTTGCGCCAGCAACTAGCTTTTGCTCGTTGATGATTTTTCCATCTAAAGTAAATGTGATTTTGCCAACTTCTTGACCTTCTTTAATGGGTGCAACCAAAGGCTGTTGGCTCGTCATGCTTGCTTTTACACGAGAATAATCACCTTTTGGCAGAGCTAAATAAAAATCTTTACTAAGTGTGGCTGGCACAGCTTCATTTTGTCCTTTATATACACGAAGGCTCTTGACGGTTTGCGATTGTTTATAAACCAAAGTGGATTCATAAAACTGAAAACCATAATTGAGTAATCGCTGGCTTTCGGTTGCGCGCATGACTTCTGAAGCGGCACCTAGTACTACAGAAACTAAGCGTGAACTTCCTCGTAGTGAAGAGGCAATTAAGCAATAACCAGCCGCCTCGGTATGTCCAGTTTTCATGCCGTCTACATTGACATCCAGCCATAATAGGCGATTGCGATTAGGCTGCGTAATTTTGTTATAAGTATATTCTTTAACTGAATAAAGGCGGCGGTACTCAAGAGGGAAGTCGTGAATCAAGGCACTTGCCAAGATGCTTAAATCGTTCGCAGTCGAGTAATGATTTTTATCGGGCAAACCAGTTGCATTCATAAAATGCGTATTGTTTAACCCTAATTTGGCTGCCTGTTTGTTCATCATATCAACAAATTTCTCTTCAGATCCTGCGACACCAATTGCTAATGTCATGGCGGCATCGTTACCTGATTGAATAATTAAACCGTGTAGTAGATCATCAACAGTGACAGGGGTTTTAGGGTCAATAAACATTTTAGAGCCTTCAACTTTCCAAGCCTTTTCGCTCACTGGTAATGTTTGATTTAGTTTTAATTGACCACGTTGAATAGCATCGAATGTGACATAAGCCGTCATTACTTTTGTAAGTGATGCTGGTTCAACACGATCATCTTTTTTGTGTGACGCAATGATGGCCCCGCTATTAAAATCTTTTAATAAGTAGGCTTTAACTGCAAGAGACGGAGGTGGAGTCACCTCGGCAGAAGAACAAAAAATAGGGGCTAAAAGTGAAACTAAAAAAATTGAAAAACTAGATGATAAGCGCATAAATAAAGTTATTGATTGGTAATGATAGTTGGGGTATTGAGTTGTTTGCGAATACTTGCAGCGGTATCCTCAGCTGCTCTTTTGCTGTCGTAGGGGCCAAGTTTTAATCGATACAGGCCATTATTATACACTTTGTTAATGCCTGCATTATTTTCAATATCTAAGCCCTGAATTTTTTTAATCAACAAGTCTGCGTTAATTTCATTTTTGAAAGCGCCTAATTGCACAAAATGACCATTTAATTGAGTGTTTGAGTTCTCGTTAGTTTGAATTGGTGCGACAGGTTTTGTTGTAGCAGCAGAGTCTTCTGTTACTGGCGTAGTAACGGTAGACGCTGGAAGCGCGCTAGTTTTGACAGTTTGTGTATAGCCCGCGATGTAATTAGGTGAAGTGTTGTTTGTATCAATAGCTTCGACTATTACTTGGGTACTCCCTTGTGCAGAGAAACGCAGTTTATAAGCTGCAGCATAAGATAAATCAATAATACGGTCATTTTTAAAAGGACCCCTATCATTTACCCGCACTACTACAAAACGACCATTGCTAGGATTTGTGACCTTAACATAGCTTGGTAGCGGCAAGGTGGGGTGTGCTGCAGTCATGCTATACATGTCGTAAACTTCGCCAGAAGATGTTTTTTTGCCATGATAGCGCTTGCCATACCATGATGAAACACCACTTGCCTGATAAGGCTGATATGAAGTCATAGGCTTATATGAGTTGCCTAATGCAATATAAGGTTTATTTGCACGGTCAAACAGGGGTTCTTTTTTTGGCACAGCATCTGGGATGCTATCTATATCTTGAGGGGGGTTATCTCCTGGACCATCATCCAAATAGTAGCCTCCAGGCTTGGTGCTAGAAGCACTTGGTGCGGGAGATACTTTAGGAGTAGGGGTATTAGGTTTTGGTTTGACGGTATTTGCGCCGCCGCAGGCAACTAAACATAGGCAGCAAAATAAAATTAAATAACTATGTATTTTTATATGAGGTATTTTCATATCGTTTATTTTCATTTTAAAAATTTTAGCCAGAAGCAACCAATTTTTTGTGGGTTTGAATGCTCATCAAAATACCAAAGCCTAATAGTAAGCTTACCATAGAGGTGCCACCATAGCTAATCAATGGTAAAGGCACACCAACTACAGGGAGTATGCCGCTTACCATGCCCATATTGACGAAGGCATAAGTGAAAAATGTCAGTGTAATACTGCCTGCTAACAATCTAGAAAATGTACTTTTTGCTTGTGCTGCAATCATTAAGCCTCTCACAATAATCAAGCTAAATAATATCAGTAAGATGAGGTTGCCAGCCATGCCGAACTCTTCGCCGAAAACTGCAAAAATAAAATCAGTGGTGCGCTCC
>JANNOS010000007.1:0-51208 GCA_031399315.1 Methylophilaceae bacterium
CCAGCCATAAATGGCCTGGTCATCATCGCCCACCGCAGTAAATTGGCCGCGCACGCCAGTCAGCATTTTCACCAATTTATATTGGCAGGCGTTGGTATCTTGGTATTCGTCAATCAGTAAATACTGCAGTTTACGCTGCCATTTATTCAGTGCTTCATCGTGTTGTGTAAACAGCTCAACAGGCAGTTTAATCAGGTCATCAAAATCAACTGCTTGGTAGGCTTTAAGCGTCTGTTGATAAAGTTGATATACCTTGGCAGCCGCATGCGTAAAGTCTTCCTCAGCAGTTGCTTTGGCTTGATCTGGATTGATGAAAGCATTTTTCCAGTGTGATATTTGATATTGCGTTTTGCGTAATAATTGTTTGTCAGTCGTGGCTAAAATGTCGGCTAGAATTTTGAAACTGTCACTGGCATCTAAAATAGAAAATTGGGGTTTGTAGCTCAGCAAAGCCGCTTCTTGTCGCAGCATTTGCAAGCCCAGCGAGTGAAAGGTAGTGATGGTAAGGCCTTTAATTGGTTTGCCTTGCATCAACTTTCCTACCCGCTCTTGCATCTCGCGTGCGGCTTTATTGGTAAAGGTAATGGCAGCAATCTCTTTGGGGCTGTAACCAGCCTCATCAATCAAATAGCTGATTTTTTGTGTGATGACGCGCGTTTTACCACTGCCAGCGCCTGCTAGCACTAATAATGGACCATCGAGATATTTTACTGCTTCGCGTTGTGGTGAATTTAAACTACTTAACATGTTTTATTGCATACTTTTGAAGTGGCTGCGGCAAGATTTTCCACCGAGCTAGATTGAGTCTTAACTACCAAATTGAGCTTTGACTATTAGTTGTCCTAGGTGTTTTCTTGGGTGTTTATAGTATGATTGTAAAACATAATAAATGTTAACGCTCAAGTATTACAAAACTTAAGTATTACAAGATTCGTAATAAATATTTTTATAGGGGAATAAGTTAGCAAAGCTATGCCTAAATTTGACTTAAAAACGATAATTTTTATGTCGATGTTGCTGACCTTCATGCTGTCGATGTTGTTGGCAATTACACGCTCGCATCATAAAGATGTGCATGGCCCTGGCTATTGGGCGGTGGGTAATTTGGTCATTGGCTTAGGCATGGTGTTGGTGCTTATTCAACTAGATGCGCCAAAGATGCTGTTCTTGCCTGGTATGGCTTTGATAGGCGCAGGGCTTGGTTTGTATGTCAATGGAATACAAGCTTTTATCGACAAAACGCCAGATCATCGTATTCCCATCGCCATATTTATCTTGTTAGTGATTATTGATGCATATTTTATGCTCATCACTCACAATCTACGTGTTGCGGTGATGCTAGGGAGCGTTATTTTCTCTGCTATATATCTTTATAGCGCTAGGCTCACATTTTCGCGTGATGAGGGTTTGGTTGGCAGCCTTTTTTGGATAGCTTCAAGCTTATATTTGCTAATGGCAGTATTAATGCTTGGTCGGGCTATTTATGCTTCACAGCTTGATATCGAGGTATTTGATTCGTTTGCGACTTGGCCAGTAAATGCTTATACATTTATGCTTGGTGCAGTTTCACAATTTTTTATTTCAAGCTTATTTGTACTGATGCTAAGTTATAAATTAAATCAAAATTTAGAAGCTATCGCTACGGTAGATAGTTTAACAGGCGTGTTAAACCGTCGTGGTTTGGAAGATGCCGCCTTAAAAATGCAAGATATGTGTAAGCGCATTAACTTAAGCATGGCAGTGCTGCTCATTGATATTGATCATTTTAAAAAGGTCAATGATCAGTATGGACATTTAAGTGGTGATGAAGTGTTAAGGCATATGGCTAAAGTCATTGGTGAAATACTGCGTTCTAGCGATGTGTTAGGGCGATACGGTGGGGAAGAGTTTTGTGTCTTTATGCCCAACACGACTGAGGGCGATGCAATTGGCTTAGCTGAGAGGATTCGTAAAGGGGTTGAAACAAGTGTGCTAAAAGTAAAACGAGGTACCACTATTAAAACGACTGTGAGTATTGGTGTAGCAGATTCGGTGCGCGCGGGCTACGATTTTAAAGGCTTGGTTGCCACAGGAGATAGCGCGATGTATGCGGCAAAAAATGGTGGAAGAAATCGCGTAATGAGCTATACACAAATTACGCGAGATACTAAACAATACTAAGCTAAACATAACTGAGCGTTTCTAGATATGTAACCTAGATATGCACCCTAGAACCTAGCTCAATCACACTATTGCTGGGAATATTAAAATAACTCACCACGCTACCTGCGTTACGTGACATTACCGCAAACAAGTCATCGCGCCATTTTGCCATTTTCCCACCAGGCCCTGAAATAACAGTTTCTCGACTGACAAAATATGAGGTGGTGAACGGGTCGATTGTTACATTATTTATTTTGCAATCCTCAAGCGCTTTAGGAATATTAGGCATTTCCATAAAGCCGTAATCACATTTTATTTTCCAAAAACCTGAGCCGATTTCTTTGATGTGTAAGCGGTGCTCATTTGCTACAGTAGGCACATCTAAAAACGCCACAGTCAATATTAAATTGTTTTGATGCAGCACTTGGTTGTGTTTTATGTTGTGCATCAGCGCCTGTGGTACGGTATCTTGGTTGGCACATAAAAAGATGGCTGTACGTTCGATTCTGGCTCTTTTTTGCCCCGAACTATTATCCAGCGCTATCATCTTCACAAAATCTTCCAGTTTTGGGTCATTTTCATGAATATTTTGCAATAAAATTTCACGACCTTGTTTCCAAGTCCACATGATGACAACCAAGCCCACACCTAAAGCTACTGGGAACCAGCCGCCTTTGAAAAACTTGACTGAACATGAAGCCAGTAGCATTAAATCTAATAAAATGAATGCGCTGGTAGCGCCAAAAGCCAGCCATAGCGGGTATTTCCAACTGTGGCGTAACACGAAAAACGTCAGAATCGTGGTAATTAGCATGGTGCCAGTGACCGCGATGCCGTAAGCGGCAGCAAACGCTGAGGAGTTTTGAAAAGCGATAGTAGTGATGACAACTGCCACTAACAGTAGCCAGTTAATCGCAGGAATATAAATTTGGCCTGCTTCACTGGCAGAAGTATGCAGAATTTGCATTCTTGGTAAAAAGCCTAGTTGTATGGCTTGACGAGTAATAGAATAAGCGCCAGAAATCACCGCTTGTGAGGCTATAATGGTGGCAAGAGTTGCCAATATAACGGCTGGAATGAGCAGCTCTTGCGGAAATGATAAGTAGAATGGGTTGCTAACTGCGGCAGGTGTTGATAACAACAATGCACCTTGACCTAAATAGTTAAGTGCTAAACCTGGTAAAACTAAACCTGTCCATGCAATACGAATAGCAGGTTTGCCAAAGTGCCCCATGTCTGCGTACAGTGCCTCTGCACCTGTAATTGCAAGCACCACTGCACCTACTGCTAAGAAAACCCCTGCTCCGCGATCCGCTAAAAAGTTAAATGCATACATAGGGTTAAGCGCTTGTAGTATTTCAGGATTATGCAGAATATGCGATAAACCTACCGCGCCAAGTACAACAAACCATACGACGACTATCGGGCCAAAAAACTTACCTACCATATCAGTACCAAACTTCTGAAACATAAACAGCGCAATTAAAATAGCGATTGAAATGGGCATAATAAATGACGAAAGACCTGGTGTAATAAGCTCTAGGCCTTCAACTGCTGAAAGCACGGAAATGGCGGGAGTCAATATGCTGTCTCCATAAAAAAGAGCAGCGCCAAAAACGCCCAAGCCTAGCAATATTTTTTTACGCATAGGCGCCGCTGATGCAGTAGAAATGGCTAAGGCGAGTAAGGCCATGACACCACCTTCACCACGATTATCCGCACGCAATACCAAAATGACATATTTAAGCGTCACGACTAACATGAGCACCCAAAAAATAGAGGAGATTGCCCCAATTATATTGGCCTGCGTAAGAGCGATGCCAGTGGATGCGCTGAATATTTCTTTAACCGTGTAAAGCGGGCTAGTGCCAATGTCGCCATACACTACGCCAATAGCGCCCAGCGTGAGTGCTGCTACGCTTTTTGATTTGATGCTAGTGTTTGATGTGGTTGTTAATGTAGCTGTTTGCATGATTGTTTCAAAATGACCTTTATGAAATTAAGATAAAGTCATTAAATCAGGGCGGGTATATCAATCGCATAAACACAGATTGATACTTTCAAAAGCTGAGTATTTAGGTGGCAGCGAGCCTGTAGCCTATGCCAATTTCAGTCAGGATGTAGCGTGGTGCGGCGGGGGTTTTCTCAAGACGGGCACGTAATCTACCCATATGGATGCGTAAATAGTGGGTGTCATCTACATATTCCGAGCCCCAAACTTCGCTTAGTAATTGGCGATGTGTAAATACTTTACCTGGTTTTTTAGCCAGAATAAACAATAGCTTGAACTCAATCGGAGTGAGATGTACCGGTTGGTTATTTAATAAAACACTGGAGTTAACAGTATCTATTATTAAATCATCCAACTTAAATACATCATCACGTAACGACATCATGGCGGTACGCTTTAGTGACACCTTTACTCGCGCGAGTAGCTCATTTACACCAAAAGGTTTTGCCAAATAGTCATCTGCACCAAGATCAAAACAAGCTACTTTTTCTTGTTCAGATTGACGTGCAGACAGCACGATGATTGGAATATCCGAGTTGATACGTGTATGTGCAATAAAATCACGGCCATCACCATCTGGTAGGTTTAAATCTAAAATAATGAGGGCAGGTTTGTGCTCATTAAACATCTGCTTGCCACCTGCGATAGTTGCAGAGCAGAAAGTGTCATAGCCACTTGTTCTTAGGCTAGATTGCAGAAATTGGCTAATCTGCGAGTCGTCTTCAATAATTAAAATTGAAATAGTTAATTTAGAAGTTTTATCAGGCACTTGTGCTACCTACATTAATATTATCCGCATCAATATTATCTGCATCTGGAATATGAAAACTCAGCGTTGCGCATGCGCCGCCGCCCTCGCGGTTGCTAATAGTGAATGTTGCATCGTGTGCTTTTGCAATGGCTAGTACGATGGATAAACCCAAACCAAAGCCTTTTGCATTGCTGCTGGAAAATTTTTTAATTTGGGAGGCATTAAACGTCTCACTAAAACCAACTCCACGGTCATTCACACTGATATTGATGCGCTCATCTGTTTTAGTCACATCAATTAAAATAGGTGCTTGGTTTGAGTTTTCTAAGCTTGAGTTTGTTAAATCTGAATTTATTAAGCCTGAATTTTTTAGACTCGAGAGTGCTTCTTTTGACTGCGCTTGTTTTGCATTATCAATCAGGTTTACCAGCGCTTGTGTCAGTAATGTCGCATTCGCTTTAATCAATAGCTCTGGTTCACTTATCGTGACTTGTAAATCAACCAATTCACCATAGCTTTGGTATTCACTTCGGCTTTGATAAAGTGCCGTCACTACGCCAATGATTTCTTCTGGAGATTGCCAATCCATTGGAATTTGTTCTCCAACAGTGGATTCTAGGCGAATCAGAGACAGTATATTCTCGGTTGTAGATGCCAAGTACCGCGCTTGCGATGCAATCAGGGCACTTAACTGGGTTGCCTGCTCAGGCGCTAAATCTGGTTGTTGTAGTGTGGTCGCAGCTCCTAAAATCGAGGTGAGTGGCGTGCGCATGTCATGTGAAATAGAAGCCAGCAGGGCGCTTTGTATTGCTTCCGACTGAGCTAACAACTCAGCATGTTTAACTTTTTCACTGTTGCTAAGTCGCTGATATGCTTGCGAAATTTGATCAACGCATGACTTGATAGTAGTGTAAGTCTCGATACCACCCGCTTGAATGTTCTCATTATCAATATTTCCAACGACTAAAATGGGATCTTTACTCGGCAAGCGGTTAAAAGGTATTAGCCAAAAGGTAGATTTAGACCAATAATCGGTATAGGGGCTAATTGGTTTACCATTATCTGATACCCAGCATACTAAACGGCTATCTGGCGTTTCAATCAAACCGGATTTTTTCGCAATTGCATAAGTGTCATTTTCTGAATGAGCGATACCAATAGGCTTGTCAAATTCAGCTTGCAATAGGGCGCAGGTGTCTTGTAATAATTGATTGACATTTGTTGCCAGCGCTAGGTTTTCTGCTAAGGCTCTGGCAAATTGCGCATGCCTTGTGGCGATTGATGCTTGTAGTGTTTGAAATTTTAATTGCTTTACCAGCGAGGTAATGACCATTGAAACGATTAAAAAGCAGATCAGACTTGCTAAAGACTCAACATGTGCTACTTCAAATGTATAACGAGGCGCTGTAAAAAAGTAGTTAATGGTTAAAAATGCCAAGAATGCAGTGCTAGAGGCAACAATAAACGCACAGAAGTAAGCAGCAGTAACGACTACAAGCAAATACAACAAAGTAACGCCAGTAATACCGAGAGAGCTAAAAAAGTTATAGTTAACGACCGTAACTATCGCCAATAAAACTAACATACTCAACAACTGTAAACTTTGTTTTTGCATTTCGTAACTCCAAAATCGTACAATACATCAGAGTTTACGGTTTAAGTATATCAATTGCATAAACATTTGGCAGTCAAGCTAGGCTTAACCAGTCAAGAAAACATCTTTAAACATTTCAAAAATTATCGTTCTCATAATCATTTTCGGTAAATGATTAAATTTTATTTTATATAGCGGCATATAACTTGCTGTTACTAATTTATAAAACAAGATAAAGCATTTAAAGTGGGGCGCTCAGTTTGCGCAAACCACCTATCTCTAGGCCTTTTTAGCCTTTATTGTAAAGCGAAGTGAATTATTTTCTTTTAAAAAACTCGTTTGTTCGGGCTGTTTAAAATCGTCATTTAATCGTCACAATTGTAGAAAAGTGAAATAAACATGAACGACAGAATCAATAAAACGTCAATTTGCAGCATTGTTTTTTTAGATATTATCGATTATTCAAAAAAATCAGACGCTGAGCAAATTGAGGTTAAAAAACAGTTTAATGACTTAATCAGCCAATCATTGAAAAGTGTTGCACAAACTGACCGTATTATTTTAGATACGGGTGATGGTGTAGCGATTGCGCTCTTAGGTTCGCCCGAGGATGCAATGTTTGTGGCAGTTACCATTCGTGATGGCATATTAAAAAGCAATCTAAACGGCCTAACACCTTTGTATGTGCGATTTGGCATTAATTTAGGGCCAGTACGTATCGTGAGCGATATCAATGGTCAACCCAATATTATTGGCTATGGCATTAATGTGTCACAGCGTATTATGAGTTTTGCAGAAGCCAATCAAATTTTAGTATCACGCTCTTACTACGAGGTCACTTCACGGTTAACTTTAGAGTTTTCGGAAATGTTTGCATATTCAGGAATTAAGCATGATAAGCATGTACGTGAGCATGAGGTCTATTCTGTGCGTTCACATAGAGAGTATGGCGAAGATGAAAATCAACTGATAGCCCCAAAAGATGATCGGCGATTAACTCACCGGTTGGTTATAGCTAAAAAATCAAATTGGAGATATGCCGTATTCGCATTACCAGCGATGATAGCCTTTGGGTTAATCATTAAAATTGCTGCTACACCTTCAGACCCCATTAGTTTGTTGGATCAGGCAAATGCTGTGGAAACTATATCCGCAACTGCAATATCCTCGTCGCTAGTTGTAGAAAATAAACTGACACCAAAACTTAATAGTGAGGTGCCACTGTCTAAAGAAACAGTTGAAAATTTGCCATTAAGCGAATCAAAATTAGCAGATAAAGCGTTAGTTGAGAATAAACTTGCTAAAAAAATGGCAAAGAGAAAAGCGAAACAAAAATCTGGGAGTGAATTAGCAACGCAAGCTACTACACAGCCAACTAAAATTGCTAGAAATGTGGATTCAGAGCCTAAAGCAGTGGTGCAGCTCGACAAAACTGTACCAAGTCCAACTAAAACAGCAGAGCTAAAAACAGAAGCAATTAAACAAAAATCAGGCTGGGATGCGTTTACAGATAGTGTTAAGCAAGGCCAAGAAAGCAAATGCACACAAGCGGAAATTTCAATGAATCAATGCCACTAAATATTAATTTTGGGATGTGATAGTTACGGTAGATTCGCTAATAACCATAGCCGCTCTTGAGCTTGGGCTTTCCAAGCTTACCCGTCCTATTGCACCGCTTCTATAGTCAGTTAAAAAAGCCACCGCAGTTTTTTCGGTATCCCATAAGCCATCATGGCGTTTGTAAGAGCGGCGTTTGGCAATGGCTTCTAATAAATCTACGCCATCAATCGCAGCAACATCTATTTTCATTACGTCTAACTTATAGCGAGCGTTTATAAGTTCAGGGTAAGCTTTAAGTAAATTATTAGCTAAAAATATGGCCACATCTTCATCAATCACTGCATTGCGGCCAATCGCATGGCTAGCGGCAAGCATATAGCCGTCACTTTCATATTCAATTTTTGGCCACATCATGCCAGGTGTGTCGGTGATGCTAAAGGTGGCGTCCAACTCAAAACGTTGTTGGCTTTTAGTCACAGCGGGTTCATCACCCACCTTTGCCACACGGCGGTTAAGCAGGGCGTTCATGAGGGTAGATTTACCTACGTTGGGAATTCCCATAATCAATGCCCGTAAAGGTTTTAAATGTGTGCCACGATGCGGCACTAGCTTACGGCAAACTGAGGGGATTTTTTTTGTATCACCCGCTTTTTTGCAGGAGAGCGCAACTGCTTTGGTATTGGGTAGGCTATTAAAGTAATTTAGCCAAGCTTCGGTCGCTTTGGGGTCAGCGAGATCTGCTTTGTTCAAAATTTTAAGGTTAGGGCGTTGTCTAAACAAGCGCATTTCGTTAATCACAGGGTTGTGCGAAGCTTCTGGCACGCGCGCATCAAGCACCTCAATTACAACATCGGTGAATTCCATGGTTTCTTCCGCTTTTTTGCGGGCTTGGGTCATGTGCCCCGGATACCATTGAATTGCCATTTGTTTTTCTCTCTGTACGAATTAACTATAGATTCAAATTTACTAAGGTGGAAACTATAGTCTTTTGATGAGTAAGTGCCGCTCATTTTAACATTGTGCAACAACTACAATAAAAATATCTTTATTTTGTCACATTCACGACATATCAACTCACTAGGCTAAGCATGCATCCTAATAAAAAATACGAAAGATATAAAAATTGATGCTGAAGTAGTGACTTTAAGCGTTTTTAATTTACAGGTGAGTTAAAAAGAACTTTAATTTTAAGAAGGATATGATGATGAAAGAATTTAAATTGAAAGCATCTGTGTGTGCGATAGCGCTTACTTTGGTGAGTCAGTATACATTCGCAGAAGATGTAAATACATGGGTGAATGATGGTGAAGCCGCATTGTTTGCTGCAAAAAAGCTGGAATCAAATGAAAGACGTGCTAAAAATGTGATTTTGTTTGTGGGTGATGGCATGGGTATTTCAACCATTACTGCTGCGCGTATTTTTGAAGGCCAACAAAAAGGTTTAGACGGAGAGCGCAATAAATTAGCCTTTGAAAAACTTCCTTATGTTGCATTATCAAAAACCTATTCAGCGAATCAACAAACTTCTGACTCTGCGCCAACCATGACGGCAATGGTGGCTGGGGTTAAAACGAATGATGGTATTTTGTCATTAAATCAGTCAGTTGCTAGAAGTGAGCCTAATAATAGTGTGGTTCAAGCAAATAAAGTAGCGACAATTCTTGAGCAAGCTGAGGCTAGCGGCCGTTCAACTGGCGTTGTTTCTACTGCACGCATCACCCATGCGACTCCTGCGGCGACTTATGCACATTCACCTAACCGTGATTGGGAAGCAAATGCTAACTTGCCTGCCGCCGCAGTTGCTGGTGGTGTAAAAGATATTGCAGCGCAAATGATTGATAACTTTGGTACAGGTAAAATTGGTAATGGTTTAGAAGTTGCATTAGGGGGTGGCCGCACTTATTTTTTACCAAACACTGTATTTGACCCAGAATATGCAACAACTAAAGGTCGTCGTACAGATGGTCGTAACTTAACGACTGAATTTACCACTAAATTCGGTGGAGAATATGTGTGGAATAAAGCGCAGTTTGATGCGATTAATCCAGCCGCTACCACTAAATTACTAGGTCTGTTTGAGCCTTCACATATGCAATATGATTATGACCGTTCTGCAGATACTGCTGGCGAACCATCTTTGGCTGAAATGACGGACAAAGCCATTGATGTATTAAAAAAGAATCCTAAAGGATATTTTTTAATGGTAGAAGGTGGCCGTATTGATCATGGCTCACATGCGGGCAATGCTTACCGTACATTGACTGATACCGTGGCTTTTTCAGATGCCGTTAAAAAAGCATTAGAAAAAGTGGATTTAAAAGATACTTTGGTGATTGTCACGGCTGACCATAGCCACACACTCACGATTGCAGGGTATCCAAAACGTGGCAACCCAATTTTAGGTAAAGTGGTTTCTCCAGGAAAAACAACGCCTGATTTAGCTGCAGACGGTAAACCTTATACGACTGTTGGTTTTGCCAATGGTATTGGTTATTACCAAAGCCAACCTGGCGATGCCGTGTATGCGCAAACAGCGCGTGCTGGTCGTATTGAAGATATGACAGCAGTAGATACTGAAGATCCTGATTTTCATCAAGAAGTAACCGTACCTTTGCAGGGTGGCGAAACTCATGCAGGTGAAGATGTTGCCATTTATGCGGGTGGGCCTAACGCACACTTATTTCAAGGGGTTCAAGAGCAAAGTTATATCTACTATGTGATGAAAGATGCATTTGGATCTAAGAAAAAAGGTAAAGATGATGGCAAACATCATGAAGAAAGAGAGTGGCGTTAATGATCGCCAACATTACTTTCTTTAATATTTGTTGTTATTAAATTGGTATTAATTGGGTAGCTTTATTTTTAAGCTACCCTTTTCATTTATATGTCTAAGTTTATTTGGGATTAAAAAATGTCTTTTTTATTTAAGATATTAGCGATATTAATTGGTGTGTTGATGAGTGCTTTTGCATACGCAGAGGCTGAATCTTTACCAGCGTTAGATGCGAGATTTGAAACAGTGCAATGTGCAATACCTTGTAAAAAAACCGTTAAGCGCGATTGGTGGTTGATGCGAATGACCAATCAAGTGGAATTACGAGATATAGAAAGGAAAACAGGCCAATCAGCTAAACGAGGTGAAATTTGGAAACATAGTCCAGATGGAAAAATGGGTTATTTATTTTTAATGCATGATGATAAACGTGCGATAGAGTATTTATTTGATGACCTTAAAGTATTAGGAATCAAGTCTGATGAAAATCAATGGCACATTACTTCTCAACTTATTTCAGATGCTGAACTCGCGGGACTAAAGAAAATCAGTAAAAAACCAATTGCTTATCAAGGATATCCAACAGAAAGCTATGTGGGTGCTATCAATGGCGCTAAAGTAAAACTCACTTGGTTGCCGCAGCTTAAAATTCCAGTCAAGCTTGAATATGTTTATGCAAAAAATAAAGTGACCATTCAATTAAATCAATTAAATTTGACTGAGAGTGCTCAAACTACAAACAATCGTGCACCCAAAACTACGGATGAAGTATTAAATAGTTACCAGCAAGTGTATTACACCGACATTGGTGATATGGAACAAAGCGATGACGCTAAAGAGTGGTTAGCAAAGGCGCAAGGCGCGCCAGGATTGCACTCGCATCATCATTGAAGCGATAGAGTAGAATTATAAAGCCTGAATTAAATAAAAAGATTTCTGCAACTTCATTGCTGCAGCAATCTTAAACATAGCTTTATTGTTATTCATTCATTCTTTTTAATTTTCGTTCTCGCATTTTTTGCCGAAACGTTTTACGTTCTTCAGGACTCATATTTTTGATGCGTTCTTTAAACTTTGCTTTTTGTTCAGGGTCCATATTTTTCCAGCGTTGACGCAGTGCTTTGCGTTCTTCTTGCGGCAGTTTTCTAAACTCACGCATTCTTTCTTTTACTTGCGCTTTTTCTTCTGGACTTAAGTTTTTAAAGCGGTTGAGCTTTTCTTTAGTTTGCTCACGTTGCTCAGGACTCATATTGGCCCAGCGCTCTGCACCTTTGCTTAGACGTTCTTGGCGCTCTGCGGGCAAGATACTCCATTTGTCTTTAACAGGCGCGAGCGTTTCTTGTTGTTGCGGGCTTAATTGCTCCCAAGTCATGCCTTTTGCATGGGCGTGTATTGTCGTAAATATCAAGCCCAACCATAAGACTATGTGAATAGTAATAAGTGTAGCGATGTTAACGGTTTTATTCATTTTTGACCTCCAACTTCAATTTTTTGTTGCTGTTTACTAGGCGATTTGGATGTTTCTACATCCCCCATTGCAGTCTCTAGCGCATCTTGGTCATCTTCATCAAGTTCACCTAATAGCTCAATTAAATCAATGGGTAACACTTCTTTTTCTTGCGCCTGTATGTGTGAACAAAGACTTAATAAGGTGACAAATATGCACAATCTATACGGCATGGTTTTCTCCGTGCGACATGTCCATTTCATCTACCCACATATAAAAATCAGGGTCGCTTAAAGCGTCTAATTCATCAGGGTTGTTCAGTAGTTCTAACATGGCTGTTTGGTCTACTGGGTTGGTTGGTGATTGTTTAGATGGCAACACCAATAACACGGCAACCACACTGCAAAAAACTAGGCTGGCAGCTGGCACCCAGCCATTTAAGCTAAACCAAGAAATTTTGGCGGGCTGGGTTAACGCAGCGCGGCGAATGGCTTGTAAGCGTGCCTGTGTGCCTGCATCTAACTGCGAAGCACTTTGGTCTAGGCTTGTTTTAATGCGTTCTTCAAACAATGTTGTCATGATTGATGCTCCTTTAATGCCACGCGTAGCTTTTCTAAGGCGCGTGCATAATGCGTTTTAACGCTGCTTTCACTGCAATTCATCGCTGCTGCTGTTTGGCTAATGTCTAAGCCCTCCCATATGCGCAGCAAAAACACTTGTTGCTGCCGCAATGGTAAATCTTGCAGTGCAAGTTCTAAACTTTTCATAAACTGTGCATCTTGTAGCTGAAAATCTGGAATAATATTTATTTCAGCTGGCTGTTGCTCTAGCGCATCTTCTGTTTCATCATCTGCATCCCAATGTAGCCAACTACGAAAGCGGTTCCGTACTTTTTGGCGCCGATGCCAATCTAAAATGCGTGACTCTAAAATGCTGTAAAAAAGCGGTTTCCAGCTTGCTTTGTCATGTGTGCTATATTTTTGCACCAGCTTCATCATGGCATCTTGCACAATATCCAGTGCATCGTCACGATTGCCCGTAGCAAACTGCGCCATGCGAAAGGCACGATGTTCGATTTCAGCTAAAAATACATGCATTAGCGATTCATCTCAATACATTATGCCTTTCAAGCATGTCTTTAAATTGGCGTACTTAAAAGTTAGCAAGTAATGCTTACTTACGTTTAGCTGCTTTTCTATCTAAACGCTTGTTAATACGCTCGCCTTTTCTGTCTAAGTGGTTATCTACGCGGTCGCCACGTTTATCTAAGCGGTTATCGATGCGGTCACCTTTTTTATCTAGATGCTGATCAACGCTATCACCCTTGTTTCTTAAGTGTTCTGCACGTTTTTCGTGGCCATTTGCTTCTGCTTTATCTGCGCGATTATCCATGCGGTCTTCAATACGGTCGCCCTTGTTATCTAAACGCTCTTCAATACGATCACCTTTATTATCTAAATGCTCTTCGCGACGATCACCAAGATTGTCTAAGCGTTCTTCAATGCGGTCGCCTTTTTTATCTAAATCTACTACAGGTTTCACATCATCCGCCATGACGTTGGCAGACAGTAAAAGGGCAAATAAAGCTTGTGTCAGAATCAATGTTTTTTTCATGTTGTTCTCCATAATTTAGTTTATCTGGCTATTCAGGGTTAAAAAATGCTGCCCTCACTCATCAAAACGCAGTCATTGCGAGTTTGACGACAAAGCTTTTAAAATATTTATTGTTAATTATATTTATTGCTTAATTTATAGCATAGCAATATAAAATAGCCGCTATGCACACTCACCCAGAAATTAAACCGAATCAATCTATTCCTTTATTGCAGGCGTTACATATCCTAACGCGTGATGGCAAACTGAATCAAGATAGTCGCCGAAAGTTAAAGCAAGTGTATCACCTCGTTAATTTCATTGAGCCTTTGTTTAATGAAATTATTGTGCAAAATCCAAACCTGACCTTAGTCGATCATGGCGCTGGCAAATCCTATTTGGGGTTTATTTTGTATGATTTATTGATGAAGCAACTTGAAACAGGTGCAGTCGTTGGCATAGAAAGCCGCGCCGATTTGGTCGAAAAGTCTAAAATTTTAGCGTCAGAATGCGGCTTTTCGCGCATGGATTTTCAGCATTTAAGTGTGGCAGAATCTATCATTTCACCCGATATTCCAGAAAAAGTAGAAATCGTGACTGCGCTACATGCCTGTAATACCGCGACAGATGATGCGATTACTTTCGGTTTGCACAAAAAAGCACAGTACATGGTGCTTGTGCCTTGCTGTCAGGCAGAAGTAGCGGAAGTCATGCGGAAAAATAAAGCAGATTCTTTATCTAAAACACCATTAAGCGAAATTTGGCGCCATCCCATCCACACCCGTGAATTTGGCAGCCAACTTACCAATGTCTTGCGCTGCTTGCAGCTAGAAGCGGCAGGGTATAGCGTGACCGTGACGGAATTAGTGGGCTGGGAGCATTCGATGAAGAACGAATTGATTATCGCCAAATACACGGGTCAGCCGCGTAAAAACGCGCACGAAAGATTGCAGGCAATTTTAACCGAGTTAAACCTACAAGAGATGCAAGCGCGCTTTTTAAATGGATAAATCGGTGTTACGTCGTCGTTATTTTTTAGCTTTAAGCGCTATGTTTTGTTTAGCGTTTAGCAACTTATACGCAGCAGAAAACATCCCAAATGTATTGCTTGCAGAGGTGTATAAAAGCGGCCTTGATGTACAGCAATATTTAGTGAGTGAAAAATATGATGGTGTGCGTGCCGTTTGGGATGGCAAAACATTCACTAGCCGTCAAGGCAATGAGATTAACGCACCCGCATGGTTTACCAAAGGATTACCCAATACGCCGCTAGACGGCGAGCTGTGGCTGGCGCATCATCAGTTTGATGCGCTATCTGGCGCAGTGAGAAAAGACGTGCCGATTGACGAAGAATGGCGCGGTATTTCGTACATGGTGTTTGAACTGCCAAATGCTACAGGCACATTTGAAATGCGCGCAAAGCGCATTGAAGAAATCGTCAAGCAAGCCCAAAACAATAATAAGGTGCCCCATTTAAAGGCTGTTGCACAATTCAGTGTTGAGGATGAAGTACAACTCAAAAAACGACTCAAGCAAGTGGTTGCTGAAGGCGGAGAAGGGCTCATGCTGCACCGTGCAGATGCGCTTTATGTGACAGGGCGAAGCGATGTATTACTGAAGTTAAAGCTGCTATTGGATGCAGAGGCTAAAGTGATTGCACACACAGCAGGGCGCGGTAAATGCAAGGGTAAATTAGGTGCGCTGGTGGTAGAAACGCCTGAAGGGGTGCGTTTTAAATTGGGCACTGGTTTTAGTGATGCGCAACGCGAAAATCCGCCCACAGTCGGCAGTCAAGTGACCTATACCTATCGTGATAAAACTAAAGCTGGAAAACCAAAATTTGCCAGTTTTTTACGTGAGCGAAAAGACTAAAAAACATGCTGGCGAAGTAAGCAAGTGTAAATTCAACATGTTGAATCGCTCCACCTAACGCCATACAAAGGCAAGGCAAGGCAATCAAAAAGGTGGTTGTCTGACTAGTTATCCATGCCAAATCATCCACTAAACTAATACTGCCACATGATTAAATAGGCTTAGGCTTAGGCTTTCTGCTCATTGGAGCTTTAATTAAGCCATTCACAAGCTTAAACTTAATTGTCTTAACGGATTAGATTTAGTGACAAAATTATGTCACTTCATTGTCTATTTATCTGATTTAGGTAGTCCGCTTAGACTATCTTTTTGTACGCAATCTTAATTTTTATAGAAATCTAAATTGCTATAGTTTTTTGCGTGTAAGAGTTCCATTCGCTTCTAACTACATTAATTGGATATTTATAAAAATGCCTACAAAAATGATCAGTCTAAAAAATTCAATAACACATATGCTTGTATTGTTTTTAGGGTTAGCTAATTATGCTGTTGCCTCAACCAGTGGAGTTGTGATTAGCCAAGTGTATGGTGGTAACGGTGGAACTTATAGCCGTGATTATGTTGAGCTGTTTAATGCCTCAAGTCAATGGGTAGACATCACAGGTTGGTCAATTCAGTATGCTAGTGCGACGGGTACAGGTGCATTTTCAGGCAATGGCGTTACTGTATTAAATGCGGTATTGCAGCCTGGCGAATATTTTTTAGTGGCGTTAGGCGCTACTGCAGCAACGGGAGCAGCATTACCCACAGTGGATTTTCTTGGCAGTACCGCTACGAGTTTAAGTGGTGCAAGCGGGAAAGTGGTATTGGTCAACACAAGCACTGGCTTAGCTTGTAATGGGTCTGCAACGCCTTGTAGCACCACACAAACAGCACAAATTGTAGATTTAGTCGGCTATGGTACTGCGAACTATTTTGAAACCAGTGCCGCTCCAGTGCTTACTACTACAAGCGCTTTGCTCCGCGCTGGTGGCGGTTGCTCTGATACCAATGTCAATAGTGCAGACTTCACAACAAGCGCACCCATCCCACGCAGTAGCAGCTCGCCACTTGCTACATGCAGCGTCGTTTTAAATCAGCCCATAGTGACTACTTGCCCTGCACTTAGTGTAAACATTGGCCAAAGCGGGGTTGTTAATTTGACTGCCACTGATGCTGATAGTGTTGTTAATAATGCAACGATTAGCAGCATAGCAGTTGCTGGCATTAACCTAGGCACATTTACGCAAGCAGCAGGTGATGGTCAATCTGCAAATGTGTCGCTAAACGTAGATAACACATTGGCAGCTGGCGCTTACCCAGTGACTGTAAACTTTACGAATAACGAGGCGCAAAATGCTAGCTGCACTGTAAATGTGAGTGTGCAGGCTGCTGCATCAGTCACACGTATTTATAATATTCAAGGTGGCACATTAGGTGTTGCATCGGTTAGCCCACTCAATGGTAGCAGTGTGGTAACTGAAGGTATTGTCACAGCGAAGTTTGCAGGATTAAGTGGTTTTTATCTGCAAGATGAAACGGGTGATAACAATGCGCTCACATCAGATGGTATTTTTGTATTTGGCAGTAGCGCGCTTGCGAGTGTGAATGTGGGCGATAAAATCCGCTTAAACGCGAATGTGACTGAATTCAATACGATTACAGAATTGGTGAGTCCGAACAATATTCAAGTGTTGAGCACTGGCAACCCTGTTTTACCGCTTGACATCACATTGCCAGAAGCAACAGAAGGTGATTTAGAAGCTTATGAAGGCATGTTGGTGCGCATTATTTCACCTATGACAGTGTCACAAAATTACTTTCAAGGTCGCTACGGTCAAGTAAGCTTGTCTGCCGAAGGTCGCATGAAAAAACCAAGCAATATCTTGCGCCCAGGCACAGCAGACTATGCGCTGTTAAACGACAAAAATGCACGTAGTCGAATTACTTTGGACGATGGCAGCAGTGCACAAAACCCAAATCCAATCCCATTTATTGGCGAAGATAATACGCTAAGGGCGGGCGACATTGCACAAACAGTAACAGGTGTGATTGACCACGGCTTAATCACTGCGAGCAGTACAGGCCCACGTGATTACAAAATCCATCCAACTGTAACACCAGTTTTTAGTCGTGAAAATCCACGCACTGCATCGCCTAATGCGGTAGGCGGCAATGTTAAGGTTGCTAGTTTTAACGTGTTGAATTATTTCACTACATTTATTGATGGTAATACAGCAAGCGGTCAAACTGGCCAAGGTTGTTCTTTAGGTGCTAGCGTTGCAGCCAGTAATTGTCGCGGTGCTAATAACGCACTTGAGTTCACACGTCAACGAGACAAAATCATTAATGCGATCGCAGCGATTAATGCGGATGTAGTTGGTTTGATGGAAATTCAAAACAACGGTGCAACAGCGGTACAAAACTTGGTGGATGGCCTAAACGCAAAAATGGGTGCAGGCACTTATGTGCGTGTAAACGACCCAGTAGCAGGCACAGGCACTGATGCCATTAAAGTGGCGATGATTTATAAATCGGCACGTGTGAGCTTGGTTAATGCAGCGTTGTCAGACATAGACAGCATTAATAACCGTCCAACTTTAGCGCAAACCTTTGCAGTAGCTAACGGTGAAAAATTCAGCGTGATTGTGAATCACTTTAAATCAAAAAGTTGTAGCGGCGCCAGCGGTGTAGATGCTGATCAAAACGACGGTCAAGGTTGCTATAACGCACAACGTATGGCACAAGCAAGCCAACTGCTAAACGGATTTATGCCGCAAGTTATTTCAGCGGCTGGTGACAATGATGTGTTGGTGATTGGTGATTTAAATTCTTATGGTAAAGAAGACCCAATTGAGTTGTTTGCAGATGTAGGTGTTACAGATCAAATTGCACGCTTTAATGGCGATGAAGGTTATTCATATGTGTTTGATGGCGAATCTGGATATTTAGACCATGCACTTGCAAACGCAAGTATGGCAGCTCAAATCACTGGTGCAAACGAGTGGCATATTAATGCTGATGAACCGTTTGTGATTGATTACAACACCGAGTTTAAACCGCAAGATTTGTACACAAATAGTCCTTATAAAGCATCTGACCATGATCCAGTGGTGATAGGTTTGAATCTGCAAAAATCGGTTAACGGTACAAACGGTCGTGACACGATTGTAGGCACAGCGGGTGACGATGTGATTAATGGCGGTAGCTTAGCTGACACCATTACCACTGGTGCTGGTAGCGATATTTTAATCTACACCAATATGCGTGACGCAATGGATACCGTAAACGACTTTATGCCAAACGCAGACAAGTTAGACGTTAACTTGCTACTGGCTGGTGTGGGTTATGCAAATGGCAACGCCTTTGCAGATGGCTATGCAAAATTGGTGAATGTTGCAGGTGGCGTGAGTGTGCAGATTGACATTGATGGCAATGGCCCAGCTGTTTACCGTCCACTGGTATTGCTTAAAGGCTTAAGCGCGGCAAATATAGATTTAGCAAGAGATTTTGTCGCAGCTGGTGCTTTTTGATAAAGGCTTTAAACGAATAAGTTGGTAACAAAAATAGTAATAAAATTATTAATCAACACTTTATATTTTATAAAAAATGGAGATTTTAAATGTTTAAGAAATTAGTATTAACAGCCGCTTTATTAGCAGCAACAAGCGCAAACGCTGACACAATTACACAGTGGAATTTTAACTCAGTAACTCCAGATGCAAACACAGGTACAGGTTCTATCATTGCTAGCATTGGTGCTGGTAGTTTGTCTGCGCTTGCTGGGGTAACAACATCTTTTTCAAGCGGTACTGCAAATGGTGGCTCAACTGATACTGCTCCTACTGCAGATGACTCAGGTTTTCAAACTACTGGATATGCTGCACAAGGCGCTGCTAACAAAACACGTGGCGTTCAATACAATGTAAGCACAGTTGGTTTTGAAGATATTATGGTTAAGTATGATTTACGTCATAGTAACACCAGCTCACGTTATGAGCAGTTTCAATACTCTTTAGATGGCACTAACTTTGTGGATTTTGGATTATTTGATGGTAATGCAGGTGACACATGGTTTAACAACCGCACTGTTGATTTGTCTTCAATTACTGGTGCAGATAACAACGCTAGCTTTGCTTTCCGTGTAGTGGCTGCTTTCGCACCTAACACATCAGCTTATGCTGCATCAACATCAACATACGCTGCTACTGGTACATGGCGTTTTGATATGGTAACTGCTTCTGGTGCAGCAGTTGCAGCAGTACCAGAGCCAGAAACATACGGCATGTTGCTAGCAGGCCTAGGTTTGGTAGGCTTTGCTACGCGCCGTCGTCAA
Source organism: Methylophilaceae bacterium (assembly GCA_031399315.1). Classification (GTDB taxonomy): domain Bacteria; phylum Pseudomonadota; class Gammaproteobacteria; order Burkholderiales; family Methylophilaceae; genus Methylotenera_A. Next base: position 20,059 of record JANNOS010000007.1, read on the forward strand.
TCTGTTTAGTTATTTAAAGATTGCCTAGTTATCAGTTAGGTAGTCCATATTTAAAAGCCCTTGCCACAAACAAGGGCTTTTAATTTTTAACGTCACATTCAACTGTAAAAAACTAGTCCGTTCGGTTCATATTGTCTACTCCACCTGCAATATTTAGTGCGTAAAGTATTACTCAGTAAAAAAGAAAATTCGGTATGTAAACCTTATGAATGAAGTACGACTAGATTGAAATGTTAAGCAGATTAAAACTTTAAACTTATCTATATTTTAGGGAAAAATGATGTTAAAAATGAAACATTTATCACTGTTAGTGGCAGCCATGTTTGTGTCTGCACCAGTATTCGCTGAGCAAGTCACTGTATTGCATGTAGGCGATCAAGAAAGCTGGTTGTTATCTGCACAAGGTAATTTGCGTGACAGCACATCACAACTTATTTCTTTCTACGGCGGTGTGGATCGTTTAGCAACTGTGATTGCTAACGCACAAACGGCAGCAGTAGCGGCTGGTAAAACGGTGATTAAATTAAATGCAGGCGATGCATTTTTACCAGGCCCACGCTTTACTGCAAGCTTGGTTAATTTAGCCACAGCCCATCCAGATGGCGGTCAAGATTTCTACGATACCATCGCGATGCGTCAAATTGGTTTTGATGCCACTACATTCGGTAACCACGAGTTTGATAACGGTTCTGATATTGCGGCACGTTTTGCTGAAATCTCAAACACGACTTATTTATCTTCAAACTTAAACTTTAATGTAACGCCACAATTTGCTGCATTAGCAGCAAGCGGCAAAGTGGCGCCATATAAAGTGGTGACAACAACTGGCGGTAAAAAAATTGGTATTGTGGGTGCAACCACTCCATTGTTACCAAGCATTTCTTCACCTGCACCAGGCTCAATGTTGAATTACGATGCAAATAATACAGAAGCGCAAAATATCATGGCTATTTTGCCGTTAATCCAAGCGCAAATTAATGAGTTACGCACCAATCAAGGAGTGAACACCGTAATTGTGATGAGTCATTTGCAAAACGCAGGTAATGAAATCAACTTGATGATTCCAAATTTAACAGGCGTAGATTTAGTGGTTTCTGGTGGTGGTCATGAGTTAATGAAAGACCCAGACGACTTGGTGATTAACGGTGGCGTTGCACCAACCTTTAACACCCACCCAGTGTACGCAACCAGTGCAGATGCCAAACAAGTAGCCGTTTTAACTGGTCACTTTGGCAACCGTTATGTGGGTGAAGTGAACTTAACCATTGATGACACCACCGGTGCATTAAGCAGTGTTGATACTACCCGTATGATTCGCGTATCTGGTTTTTCAGGTATTGCTGACAACCCAGCCACACCTGCTAACGAAGCAGTTGCTGCAGATGCTGATCGTGTAACAGGTGATGCAACTATCAACGCGCAAGTGGTAGCGCCAGTGAGCAATTATATTGCCGCATTAAACGCACAAATCATCGGCACAACGGCAGTCGCATTAAATGGCCCAACGCATGTTGCAGGCACGCCAGGTAATTACATTGCAGGTGTACGTAACGCTGAAACAGGTTTAGGCAATTTAGTATCTGATGCCATGCGTTTTGCAGGCAATACCGATGTAGCGATTCAAAACGGTGGCGGTATTCGTACCAATATCGCAGGCCCAGGCAATGTATCAGTGGGCGATACATTCAATGTATTACCATTTACTAACCTTGTAAAAGTAGCTTTAAGCATGAACGCAACGCAGCTTAAAGATATTTTAGAGCATGCTTATGGCGCAACCAGCCCATCTGGCGCGGCAAACGGTCGTTATGCGCAAGTTTCTGGCATGAAAGTCACTTATAAGAGCAACAACACAGCACGTACTACTGTTGGTACAGGCAATCGTATTTTACGCGTTGTGCTAGATGACGGTACTGTGTTGATTGACAACGGTGCAGTGGTGAATACAACACGCACATTCTCATTTACAACGATCGATTTTACTGCAAACGGTGGCGATGCTTATCCGTTTGCAGCCAATGGTGTCGTGTTTGAAAACAGTCCATTTACTGTGACGTATCAAGAAGCGTTGGCTAATTATATTCAAGCACCAAAAGAGAATAGTGGTTTAGGCCGTATCGATGCAGCCGATGGTGATGAAATTACCACTAACTTATATGGTAAAGAAAACGCCTTTGACTTGCATGGTCGTTTAATTGATGTAGCAGCAGGTGTGGTTGTAGCTGGTGTACCTAAAGTTGGTACTGCAGGCCGCGATACGATAGTTGGGTCAAATGGTGATGACACCATTACTGGTGGCAACTTAGCCGATACACTAACTGGTGGGGCAGGTGGCGACATATTTGTGTATACCTCTACACGTGATGCTGGTGACACGATTACTGATTTTACGCCTTATGCAGATAAAATAGATTTAACAAATATGCCATTAAAGAACATTGCAATTGATTTTTCTATAGGTAAGTTGCAACTAATAGATGTGATTGGTGGCGTAAGCTTGCAATTTGATGCGGATGGTTTCTCAGGCCCCGCTATAGCTAGGCCATTGGTAACTTTGAAAGGTTTAACTGCTAAGCAAGTCATCCCAGCGCGTGATTTAGTTATTAATCAAGCACCTAAAAATTAAGCTTAATAAATATTATTTTTTAATTTATACATTTAAACGAAAAGGGTTTTTCAAATGAACGCGCAAAAATTAGTTTTAAAAGCGGGCTTAATCGCAACAACAGTCGGTTTGTTATTTGCTGGTAATGCAATGGCAGCTGTTACAAATGGCGGCTTTGCTGGTAACAGCTTAACTGGCTGGAGCACATTAGGAGATGTGACAACGCAATCTGGTGGTGCGTTTTTAACCACGGCATCATTAGACTTCCAAGATGACTTCCCAGAAGATGCAGGTACATTTAATGCTTCTGGCACAGCAGCTTACGATATCGCTTTAGGTGGTTTTGAAGCATTTGCAGGCCTAAATGCGGGTGACTTAGATACGCCAGATTTTGCTTACGAGGGTTCGTTGCTGAAACAAACTTTCAGTGTAAATGCTGGTGATACACTAAGCTTTAATTGGAATATGTTTACCAATGAAGGCACTAGCGCTGATTATGCATTTATAGCGATTAACGGTGTATTGACTAAACTAGCGCCAGCATCAGATGCAATTATTCCATCTGTACCTTATGATTTTTCGACAGGCGCAAGCGTGTTTAGCCAAAGTTTTGCAGCAGCCTCTTCTGTTACTTTAGCATTTGGTGTGGTAGATTTAACCGATTATGGTGTGACATCAGCGTTATGGTTAGACAACGTACAATTAGTGGCGGCACCAGTGCCAGAGCCAGAAACATATGCCATGTTATTGGCTGGCTTAGGTTTGATGGGGGCAGTAGCCCGCCGCCGTAAGACAGCCTAGCAATACAGCCGCTAGACATCTTCTTGAAATTAGCAAAAAAAGCACACTTTTAAGTGTGCTTTTTTGTTTTAAAGATATGCTTTGCAACCGCAAGCCAATACCCATAAGCCTCACAGGCTAGTGCTGAAAGGTCTTGGCATAGCAAGCCCACCTCAAATAGTTAAGGGATTATTACTTCTGCATTGATTCGCTAAAACGAGTAGGGGGCTGCGTGATAAAATAAGAGCCTCATGAATTCCAGCCTTAAATTATCCGATTTTCAAATTGAGCTACACACCTGCATGCTGGCAGATCGCCACGCCTTGCGTCGTAAAGCGCGTGATGCAGATGAATTATTCAAGTTAAAAGATGAAAAATCCGCATTAAAAGCACAGCGTCTACTTGGTGAAATTGCGCATAAAATGCGCATATCGCAAGCCAAATATGCAGCACGTCTAGCCAACTTGCCTCAACCCGAATATCCGTTAGAACTGCCGGTATCAAGTCGCCGCGATGAAATTGCCAAAGCTATACAAAACAACCAAGTGGTGATTGTATGCGGCGAAACGGGCAGTGGTAAAACGACGCAGTTGCCAAAAATCTGTCTGGGGCTAGGCCGCGGTGTTGCGGGTTTAATCGGCCACACGCAACCACGCCGCATCGCTGCGCGCTCGGTAGCTAGCCGTATTGCGCAAGAGCTTAACTCACCACTCGGTCAAGTGGTTGGTTACAAGGTGCGCTTTAACGATAAAATTACCGATTCTAGCTACGTAAAGTTGATGACAGACGGTATTTTGCTGGCGGAAACACAGGGTGATAAGTTCCTCAACGCTTACGACACGATTATTATTGATGAGGCGCACGAGCGTAGCCTGAATATTGATTTTCTGCTGGGTTACCTGAAACAGTTATTACCGAAACGCCCTGACCTAAAAATCATTGTGACTTCGGCAACGATTGATGCAGATAGATTTAGTCAACACTTTAACGGTGCACCAGTGATTGAGGTTTCTGGGCGTACCTATCCTGTGGAAATTCGCTACAGGCCACTGGGCAAAGCAGGTTTTCGCGCCAAAGAAATCTCTGAAACGGAGAATGCACAGTTTGGTGTGGATGACGATACAGACTTAACTTTTGAAAATATTTCTAGTGGAAATATTTTGGGTATTGCAAGAAAAGCTAAAACCGAAGCACGTTGGCTAGAGGAAGATGACGAAGAGGAAGCCATAGAAGAAGCCATTATGGATGCGGCGGACGATTTGTTACGCCAAGGCGATGGCGATATTTTGGTGTTTTTGCCAGGTGAACGCGAAATACGGGATACTGCTGATCATTTGCGCAAATATCAAGGCCGTTCAGCCAAATTAAAGCATATCGAGGTGTTGCCGCTTTTTGCGCGTTTAAGTATTGAAGACCAGCAAAAAATATTCAAAAGCCATAGTTCACGGCGAATCGTTTTAGCGACTAATGTAGCCGAAACATCGCTCACGGTGCCAGGCATTAAATATGTGATAGATGCAGGTTTGGCGCGCATGAACCGCTATAGCGTACGTGCCAAAGTAGAGCAGTTGCAAATTGAAAAGATCAGCCAAGCGGCAGCTAAACAAAGGGCAGGCCGCTGCGGACGTGTCTCGAACGGTATTTGTGTGCGTTTGTATTCAGAAGAAGATTTTAATAGCAGGCCACAATTTACCGAGCCCGAGATCTTGCGCAGCTCCCTAGCTGCCGTGATTCTGCGCATGGCAGCATTGCGGCTGGGCGACGTGACGGAGTTCCCCTTTATTGAGGCGCCATCATCCCGCTTAATTGCTGACGGCTACCTTCTGCTGCAAGAGTTAGGCGCAGTAGATGAAAAAAGAAACATTACCGAAGTAGGTTTACAACTCGCCAAGCTGCCGCTAGACCCTAGAGTCGGCCGCATGATTTTGGCCGCCAAACGGGAAGGTTGCTTAAAAGAAATTCTCATCATTGCTAGTGTGTTAAGTATTCAAGATCCGCGCGAACGGCCAATGGATAAGCGTGAAGCGGCGGATAATGCACATAGTAGATTTGCGGGTGAAGGTTCAGATTTTATGAGCTACCTTAAAATTTGGGATTGGTTTGAAAGCGCACTAAAAAGCAAAAAATCGAATAAAGATTTGCTTAATCAATGCCATGCTAATTTCCTCTCATTTTTGCGCTTAAAAGAATGGCGCGAACTGCATGGGCAATTGTTAGAAATTGTTGAGGAGATGGAGTTCAAGTTCAACGACAAAGAAGCCCAAGATAATATTAAGTATGAACAAATACATAAATCATTGCTTGCAGGTTTACTCGGAAACATTGGCTTTAAAGATGGTGATAACGATTCTTACGCGGGTGCACGCGGCATTCGCTTTCATGTAGTACCTGGCTCAACTTTAAAGAAGACGCGGCCTAAATGGGTGATTGCCGCCGAGTTGGTGGATACCACTAAACTTTATGCGCGCTGCGTGGCAAAAATTGAGCCAGATTGGATAGAGCCGATTGCACGTGGTTTAACGCAAAGCACGTATACTGACCCGCGCTGGGATCGGAAAATGGGCATGGTCAATGCGTGGGAGCGTGTCGCATTATACGGTTTAACCATTATCCCTAAACGTCGTGTGCATTATGGGCCGATTAATCCGCAGGAATCACGCGAAATTTTTATCCGCGAAGCGCTGGCAAATGGCGATTTCGATACAAAATCTGCATTTTTCGCAGCAAATGAGCACTTAATCGCAGAAGTTGAAGAGTTGGAGCATAAAGCGCGTCGTCAGGATGTGCTGGTGGATGAGCATCAACTATTTACCTTTTATGATACAAAAATCCCTGCTGATATTGTGAATGCAGCAGGGTTTGAAAAATGGCGCACTGAAGCAGAAAAATCCAATCCTAAGCTACTTTATCTAACGCGTGATGATTTAATGCGCCACGGCGCGGATGCGGTGACTGCGGTGCAGTTTCCAGAAAAGATGGAGATTGACGGTGTAGAAATAGTGTTGAAGTATCGCTTTGAACCAAGTCATGTGTTAGATGGCGTGACAGCGACGATACCACTCGCTTTACTTAACCAGCTTGACCCAGTAAAAACCGAGTGGCTAGTGCCTGGGATGCTGCGTGAGAAAATTACTTATTTGATTAAAGCATTGCCAAAAACGTATCGGCGTGTGTGCGTACCAGTGCCAGAATTTGTTACGGGCTTTTTAGGGCATGTGGACAACCAATTTAACACGCCACTATTAGACGCATTAGCCGTTTATATTCAACATAAAACGACACTTAAAATCAGCAAAGAGGATTGGGATTTAAGCGATATACCCGTGCATCATCTGATGAACTTTAGTGTGCTGGATGATGCAGGTCGTGAGTTGGCAATGGGGCGCAATTGGCTTGCCCTTAAAAAACAATTGGGTTCTGCTGCGCAATTAACCTTTAGGAATGCTTCGCCAGATATTGAGAAAACAGGGCTTAAGCAATGGGATTTTGGCGATTTGCCACAAACATTAAGTTTTGAACGAGATGGACTGAAAGTGACGGGATATCCTGCGCTGGAAGACAATGTGGATAGCGTGGCGGTGAAGCTATTTGATACAGAGCGTGAAGCGATTGTAACGCATCGCAAAGGGGTGTGTCGGCTCATGCGTTTTGAATTAAAAGAACAAATCAAGCAATTAGAAAAAGGACTGCCCAACTTTAACCAATTTGCATTGTTATTAAGAAACATAGTTTCAGTGGATGATTTGCGTGAAGACATGATTGCCGCCATTGCAGATAGGGCGTTTATTGGTGAAGACGATCTACCAAGAAACAATGATGCTTTTATGAAGCTTAAACAACGCGCTCGCGCCAGATTGCCAGCCGTGACCGAGTCTATTACTCGCCAAGCGCAGGTGATTGCGAGCGAATACCAAGCAGTGTTGAACCAGCAAGCTAAAATGCCAGCAACAGTGAATCGCCTAAAGCGTGATGTAGAGAGCCAAATTGGCTTATTGGTCTATAAAGGCTGCTTTATGCAAACTCCGTGGGAGTATTTACAGCATGTGCCGCGTTATTTAAAAGCATTAAAATTAAGGATAGAAAAGCAGCCTGCCAACCCAGAACGTGATGGTAAAAACGCAGCCAGCGTTGGGTTGCTTTGGCAACGTTGGCAAGACAAAATCAATGCCTTAAACGCAGCTCACCAAGATATCCCGCAAGCCTTGAGGGAGTATCGTTGGTTGATAGAAGAACTTCGCGTTTCTTTGTTTGCCCAAGAGTTAAGAACGCCGTTTCCTGTCTCTATTAAGCGGCTAGAAAAAACATGGCACGATGTTAATTTTTAAACTGAAATCACCAAGTATCAATTATTAAGCTTTATATGGCATTAATAGTAAATGAAAACAATGCATTAGAAGAATTTTTAGCCAAACCGCGTGGCGATAAACATATTCGTTTGAGCATTAGCCGCAACACTGCAATTGCATTTGCGGTTTCGATTGTGCTGCACTTATTGGTGTTGCTGCTGGTCGTACCCAAAATAGATCTAGACACAAGCGCCCCAAGTACGACTATTGAGGTGAGTTTAGCGCCAAAAGCCATGGCGCCAGAGTTGTCTCCGTTGCCAGTGGCGCCGCAACCTGAGATTGTGCCTGAGCCTAAAATAATAGCGCAAAAACCAAGTAGTCAACCCAAGAAGCCTAAGCCAAGAGATTTTTCTGTCCCAAAAGTACTGACACAAGAATCCAGTGAACAAGCTTTACCTACAACCCCTACAAAACCTCAACCGCAAAGTCCAGCAGATGCGCCAACTGATATGGCCTCGTATGTTGCACAGCAGCGTGCAAAACGTGAGTCAGCAGAATCTGATGCAGCACGTCAAAATGCGCAAGCAGCTGCGGCCGAACAAGGTTTAACAGAAGAACAAAAACGTGATGAGCGCATTAAAAACAACCTTAAATCTGGCACCAATGGTATTTTCGAAATTCAACGTTTAGAAGCCAAAAGCGCAAGCTTTAGTTTTAAAGGCTGGACAGACTATAGCAACGTTAAATTAAAGTATTACGAGGTGGAGGCCAGCAGTGGACAAGACATTAGGCTAGAGGTGATGCGCCGCATGATTGCGATAATTCGTGAACATTATGATGGTGATTTCCCTTGGGAATCGCGCCGACTAGGTCGTACTATTACTAAATCGGCTAGGGTGGAAGATAGCGAAGAACTGGAAGAATTTTTAATGCAAGAGTTTTTCGGGCGCAATTATAAATCCACAGCATTGTAGTTAGCAGTGTTGCTAGGTTATACCTGCATCAACATTTTTCTAATAGCTAATTCGTCTAAGCTTTTGCCAATCAGCACAATGCGAGAAATCGGTTCATCTTCATCCCAGCCTTCCAGCAAAGTTGGCGGGTAGGGCGTAAAGTGCACTGCGTGTATCGCCAAAGGCGCGGGCTGGTCTTCGGCATGGATAATGCCTTTTAAGCGCAATAGTTTTTCGCCATGCGTTTGGCAAAGTTTAAGGATTACAGGTTTTAAGTCACGCCAATTGAGTGGTTTTGGCATGGTAACGGTAAAACTGGCAATTTCGTCATGCTGCGTTTTTAGCATGGATGATGGTTTAGCAGGCGCCCGCAACCAGCGCTGAGGCTCTGCATATTTACCAGTCGGGTCAAATAGCCCGACATCAATAATAAAATCGGGGTCAATTTCACCATATTGAATTTTATGCTGTGTGGCGCCTGGGTTAATTGAAATTAACTTTTCTTTTAATTCGGATAATTGTTCGGGTGTTGCTAAATCCGTTTTTGTGATGAGCAAAACATCGGCTACAGCCGCCTGTTTACGTGCCTCTAGGTGTTCTTTGAGTTGCTGCAGGCCATAGGTACTATCAATTGTCACCACAACCGCATCTAAGCGAAATACGCTTTCAATGACAGGCTCGTTCATTAAGTTAGCTAAAATAGGCCTAGGGTCGGCCATGCCTGTAGTCTCAATGACAATGCGATTAAATTGCGGAATGGCCTGCAAAGCACGTTTAAAAAACAAATCGCGCATAGTGTCAGCCAGCTCATTTTTTAGTGTACAACACACGCAGCCGCTACTTAGCAACACCGTGTTATCGGCAATTTGTTCACTATCAACTTGGGTTGCTAAAATATGGTCTAGCCCAGTGGTGCCAAGCTCGTTAATAATTACCGCGCTATCTTTCATGCTTTCATGCGCGAGTAATTTATTGAGTAAAGTGGTTTTGCCAGAGCCTAAAAAACCAGTTAACAAAGTCACAGGTATACGTTTATCCATAATGTTTGCATTTTATGCCAAGAAGTAACCCTAAAGCACGGTAAAATAGCGCCCATGAATATTTTTTATGAAGAAGAAGGCCACTTTAAGGTCGCATCGGTGATGTCTGAGAACCCTGGCTCTATGCAGGTAGAGTCGCCCACAGGCAAACGCTCTAAAATTAAATCGGCTAATGTGTTGTTAAGTTTTGATACCGTGCTAGCAGGCTTTATGGAAGCGGCTAACCAAGAAGCAGAACAATTAGAGATTGAATTTTTGTGGGAGTGCTGCGGTGAGCCTGAGTTCGGCTTTGAAGACTTGGCGCAAGAATATTACGGTAAAAAGCCTAGCCCAATTGAAGCAGCCGCTACCGCAATCAAATTACACAGCGCACCGATATATTTTTATCGTAAAGGTAAAGGACACTACAAAGCTGCGCCTGCAGAAACACTTAAGTTAGCGCTTGCAGCCGTGGAGCGCAAAAAACTGCAAGCCGAACAAATGGCAGCTTGGGTCGCCCAACTCAATAACAAAGAGTTGCCAGAAGCCTTTATAAATAAGGCTGACAGCCTAGTTTATAACCCCGATAAAAATTCACTTGAGTGGAAGGCGATAGATGAGGCGGCACAAACGTCGGGCAGATTAGCGCTTAGCGTGATGCATGATTGCGGCTTGATTAACAGCGCGCACGATTATCATTTAGGGGCATTTTTGCGCGAGATGTTTATCGATGGTGCTGGCTTTGCGCCTTATGAAGCAATTAATCTACAAGATGATTTACCGTTAGCAAAAGACGAATGCTTTAGCATTGATGATGCGACTACCACTGAAATTGATGATGCATTTAGTCTAGAAAGGTTACCTAATGGCAATATGCGGGTGGGCATACACATTGCTGCGCCAGCATTAGCAGTACTACCAGAGTCGCCATTAGACGCGATAGTGTTATCAAGGCTATCGACCGTGTATATGCCAGGCAATAAAATCACCATGTTGCCAGAAAATGTGGTGAAGCCATTTAGCTTAGATGCGGGTGAAACTAAACCAGCCTTAAGTTTGTACGTTGAAATCACCCCAGAATTTGAAATTGTCGTGAGCGAAACAAAATTAGAAAAAATTAAAATCACCGATAATTTGCGCCATGACGAATTAGAGCCGTTTTTTAATGAAAACAAATTAGAAAAAGATAGCGGTCACCCTTATTGGCCCAAGCTTAAAGTGCTGTTTGAGTTTGCCGAATCGCTAGAAAAAGCGCGTGGTAAGTACGATGCTAATAAAAATGAATCGGGTCGCGCGCCACAAATTGATTATAATTTTTATGTAACCGATGGCATCGTTAAAATTGTGTCGCGCGAACGTGGTTCGCCGATGGATAAGCTGGTGGCTGAGTTGATGATATACGCCAATAGCCACTGGGGCGGATTGCTCAAAGAAGCCAACATTGCGGGCATTTATCGTGCGCAAACGGGTGGCAAAGTGTTTATGACACATGTTGCAGAACCGCATCAGGGCTTGGGCGTGGCGCAATATGCGTGGTGTACTTCGCCCTTAAGAAGAGCGGTCGATTTAGTCAACCAGCGCCAGTTGATTGCGATGTTGAATCAACAAGCTCCACCTTATAACGCGGCGGATGGTAAGTTAAATGTGATTATTCGCAACTTTGATCAAACCTATAACGCTTATAGCGATTTTCAAACGCGTATGGAGCGCTACTGGTGTTTGCAATATTTGATCCAAGAAAAATTGACAGAAGTGAGTGCAACCGTTTGGCGTGAGAATTTGGTGCGGATTGATGGCATGTTTTATATTACAAAAGTGCCTAGTTTGCCTGAGTTAAAAGTCGGTACAAAAGTATTATTAGAAATCAAACACATAGACACCTTATTGATGGAGCTCAATTGCAAATTCAAAGGTGCCATTGAAGCTGAAATAGTCGCTGAGACAGAAGAAAATGTTGAAATTTAAACGATTAAGCTTTGCACTATCGTCATTCCCGCGTAGGCGGGAATCCATATTGACTTTTACTATGCCTGAAAAATGGATTCCCCCTTGCAGGGCGCGCTGGCTTTTGCATAAGCCAGCCGTTACGCAGGCGCACAGCATGCTGTGCGAAAATCCCTGCTTCACCCTGCGCGGGAATGACGGTCTAAGAAGTGTTTAGCTTTAATCGCAAGCTACACAAAAGTGTCAGTGGTGGCAATGTGGTAGAAGTCATTGAAGTCGATGGCGTGCGCTCGTTGTATTTGGGCTCGGTGACCATACAAAGCAGCATGCGTGTTAAGGCGCCATTTGCATTAGAACTCGCCTACTCACGCGGCATGATGTGTTTTTTGTTGTTTTCGAAGACAGTTAAACATGCGCTCAGTATCGGTTTGGGCGGTGGTTCAGTACAAAAATACATCTATGCAGCTTGTGAGGAAATTCAGCAGACTGTGGTAGAAATCAACCCACAAGTGATTGCCACCGCGCATAGTCATTTTTATGTGCCAGAAAATGACGCGCGGCTTAATATAATTGAGGCGGACGGCATCGCATATTTAGATAATCACCCCAATAGCGCAGATTTACTCATGATAGATGCGTTTGATGGGCAGGGGATTCCACCAGAGTTTTGTAGCCCGGCTTTTTTTGATAGCTGCGAAGCGGTGTTAATGTTGGACGGTATTTTTGCGATTAATCTTTGGGGTTCAGATAAAAACTTTGATGTTTATCTGCGCCGCATTGAACAAAGTTTTGAGCATAAAGTGTTGGTGTTGCCAACAGGTAAGCCTGGCAATATTGTGGTGTTTGCATTCAAGAACACGCCAGATCTGCGCATTGTCAATTTACGTGAGCGCGCAAAAACTTTAGCACTTATGCAAAATCCTGCGCACAATATTGATTTTTTAAGTTTTGTAGACAGACTGTGCGAGCATAACCCGCATAATCATAAGCAATTTTTTGTCAGTTAATTTTAAATAATGAGAAATACATGAATCAATATTTCGCCACTTGCCCGCGTGGCCTAGAAGCGCTGCTAACCAATGAAATTAAGGCTGCTGGCGCGAAAGACATTAAGCCAACCGATGGCGGTGTCGGCTTTGCAGGCGAATTGAGTGTGTGTTACAGCGCCAATTTACATTCCCGCTTAGCCACGCGCATTTTGATGCAAGTCGGGCGCGGTAATTACGCCACAGAGGATGATTTGTACCAAGCCGCGTATAAATTGAACTGGCCAAATTGGTTTGATGTTAAGCACGATTTTATGGTGAAAGTGACAGGCGTAAAATGTCCGCTTAAAAGCTTAGAGTTTGCTACTTTGCGCATTAAGGACGCGGTGTGCGATAAGTTTAGGCAAGTCGTTGACTCGAGACCTTACATTGATACCAAAAATCCATCTGTTCGCATTCATGCATACTTAACGGTAGATAGTTATGTATATTACGTCGATACTTCTGGTGATGCACTGTATCAACGCGGCAATCGTAAAGCCAGTATAGAAGCGCCTTTACGCGAAAATTTAGCTGCAGGTATTTTGCAACTATCGGGCTGGCAAGTCGGTCAGCCATTGTTAGACCCGATGTGCGGTAGCGGAACTTTTTTGCTCGAGGCCGCGATGATGGCACTGAATATCGCCCCAGGATTAAAACGTAATTTTGGCTTTGAGAAACTTAAAAACTTTGAATCCGACACATGGAAAAAAATTAAAAATGCTGCGCTTAAAAATGTGAAGCCTACAAGTTTTCAAAAGCTATATGGCAGTGATATGGATTTACGTGCGGTGCGCGTGGCAAAGCAAAATTTAGAAGCAGCTGATTTGTTAGAAGCCGTGCAACTGAGTCATGTGGAATTTACTGCGCTCGTCCCACCAGCAGACAACGGCGTGCTGGTCACAAACCCACCATATGGCGTGCGTATTGGGGAGGACGAAGAACTGGCTTTGCTTTACCCTAAAATGGGTGAAGCGTTAAAGCGCAAATTTGCAGGCTGGAATACTTATTTTTTAACCAATGACTTGCGTATGCCTAAACTAATGCGCTTAACCCCAAGCAAACGCACACCGCTATTTAATGGACCATTAGAATGCCGATTGTTCGAGATTAAAATGGTGGCTGGCAGTAATAGAAAACAAGGACTTTAGTCCGAAGTTTCAGTGGAGACTAACTTTTCACGCATGAATAGTCAGCTTTAGCTGAAATATTCTGCGGGGATGCCAAGAGCTGGCATAGGTTATGTCGAAACTAAAATAGCTCAATTAAAGGATTAAGTAAAATGGCTGATACTTTAGATGATTTGCGCGCACGCATTAACACGTTTGTGACAGAACGCGATTGGGCGCAGTTTCATACGCCCAAAAATTTGAGCATGGCGATGATTGTGGAGGCGGCCGAATTGGTTGAGCAATTTCAATGGGATACGCCTGAGGATAGTCAAGATTTAGCACCAGAAAAACGTGAGGCAGTGAGTCATGAATTGGCTGACACTTTTGTTTATTTGCTTAGAATTGCTGAAGTGTTAAATATTGATTTGATTGATGCTGCGAACAAAAAGATTGCTTTAAATGCGCTTAAATACCCAGTAGATAAAGCGCGCGGCAGTAACGCTAAGTATACAAAGTATCAATAAAGCCAGCGCAACACAAATAATAATGCCCTGCAACCGCAAGGGTTGTCCCCGCAGAATATACCAGCTAAGCCAGTATTTGGCTTGCCCGTGAAATATACCAACTAAAGTTGGTTATTTACACGTCAAAGCTGGTTATTCATGCTTGAAAGCCGCTTATATATTGGCTCACAGGGCAGGTGTTTTAAAGCCTTTAGGCTAAAGTTATTTTAGTGCCGCTAGAGCAGCGTCGTAATTTGGTTCGTTCGCTATTTCTGGCACTAACTCCACATATTTGACGATATTGTTTTCATCTAACACCACAACTGCGCGCGCGCATAAGCCTGCGAGTTTGCTGGTGAATAACAATACACCGTAATTCATTAAAAAATCACGGCCACGCATGCTCGATAAATTCACCACATTCTCAAGACCTTCAGCCGCACAAAAGCGTGTTTGCGCAAATGGTAAGTCTGCAGAAATGTTAATCACAACAGTATTGTCCATGCTTGAGGCATGTTTGTTAAACGTGCGTACCGAAGTGGCACAAGTGGGCGTATCAACACTAGGGAAAATGTTGAGCACTTTGCGCTTGCCTGCAAATGTATCAAGCGTCACATCGGCTAAAGCCTTATCTACCAAGGTAAAGTTTGGGGCAGTGCTACCAATTTTGGGCAAATTGCCTGCAACATCTACGGGGTTGCCTTTAAGCGTAACTGAGCTAGACATAATTTTTATCCTCTACTGATGATGAATTATTATGGTTATTAATTGATATTAATAACTAATCGTTAATTGCTCATCATAAAACAAAAAACACCTGTGTAGAACAGGTGTTTTCGATTTATTACAAAAAATTGATATTTAAGCTAAAAGATTTTCGCTTAAATAGCCAATTGTCATGGTTTGATTGTGAAGTACACTATCTGTTGTGTTTGGCCGTGGCGCAAGTTCACCGTATGAATAAAAACCTGCCACAGAAGTCTGGTTACCTAAAATTTGTTGCACCAGTTTTACTTCATCGCCAACTTGCTCCGCCATTACGCCTTTGCGACCGACACAGCTTACGCATAGCGCTAAACCAACTTGGTTGGTTTTGCTTGCGCCCAAGTTATCCATGACTAGATTTGCGGCACCACCAGCACCTTCAACCAATCTGTCATGGTTGGTTTGGCAAAGTCTAACTGTTTCGCCTTCTTCCACGTTACCAGCAAAAGTGAGGCTGTTGTTTTTATCATCAACGGCCAACAAGGTGCGAATTTTCTCAACCTCACGTTTTCCTTCTTCAATCACAGCAAGTGGGAATTTTAATCCAGTACCCGGCAGGCCGCGCGCGAATGCTTCACCAATGTACATTCTATATAAAGGCAACGCTGGTTTGCCGTCCATTTCAAATACCACATTTTTCTCAGACCTTGTGACTTTTCGAGGCGGTCCGTAGGGTTTCCAGCCGCCTAAAGCTCCGCTAGATGTAATGAGTGCATTACCATATAGGCCAACCGCAATCACTTGATTATCAGAAACGGTTTCGTTAAAAAGTTGCAATGTTTTCACGAATGCACCACCGTCGCCTGCTAGGCCGCCCACAATGGGCACATCACCCAATACGCTTTGAAAACCTTTAAGCAGCTCAGAACCGTTGACATTCAAGCCATCTGAAATCACGATAATAGTACGCAGTGAATCTGCTTTGAGTTGTTTTGCTAAGCCAGCCGCAGCCTCAAAAGAGTTTTGCATGCCAGACATTTTAGTTTGTGCAACGCGCTGTATGGTTTTTTCCCACTGAATCGCGGTAATTTGAATGCTATCGTCGTAAACGCCAGTAGCGCTAATTTCACCAGATGTTGTACAACCTACTAATTGGGCTGTTGGATAACGTGCTTTTAAAAAGCCTTGTAATTTACCTTCTGAAAACCTTTTTACCGAGCCAAAAGCCAACACCAAGTTGGCGCTAGGCAGTGGAGATGTGCTTGGTAAATCCTTTAAAGCTGATTTTGAGTCTACCGACTCTTGTCTAATAATCATTGCTTCGGTCCCTGATGTTAATTATGAGTTTTAGTTGTGAATTAAAGTATATTAAAATTTTTGTGTTTATTGCAATGTTTATTTGTTATTGTTAAAGTATTTTATAACATATCTAATGTAAGTGTTGCAATTTAATTTTAAAAGTGTCATATTTTGAAGTGACTTTGTTAAGATCTAGTACATATTGACGTGCCAAATCAAAGCAATGTTTATACCAAATATAATTTTAATTTGGTCTGTCTGGTTGGATTCTTTGATGGTGGGCGTTGCTGGCGTGGGCGAGACTTGGTATAAAAAATGCGTGTATACTGGTTATCAAAGGTAGATATGTAAAAAATTTGGCCATTTAGTGACAATTTTTCGTCAAAGATGGCGATAAGTTAAAGGGGTGTAGCGTGGTGCAAGCGAATTTAGCTGGAACAAAAGTCATGGTGATTGATGACAGTAATACAATACGCCGTAGTGCGGAAATATTTCTGAAATCATCAGGTTGTGAGGTGATATTGGCGGAAGATGGCTTTGATGCTTTGGCAAAAATCGCTGATCAACATCCACAGGTGATTTTTGTCGATATTATGATGCCGCGTTTAGACGGCTATCAAACATGCGCATTGATTAAGCGCAATGCAAAATTTAAATCAACCCCAGTGATTATGTTATCTAGCAAAGATGGCTTATTTGACCGTGCGCGCGGACGCATGGCAGGTTCTGATCAATATTTAACTAAACCGTTTACGCAAGATACCTTAATAGAGGCAGTGAATGCCTATGTTAGCAAGTGATAGTATTAAATAATAATTAATTTTGGAGAGCATTCATGGCAATTAATAAAATTTTAATCGTGGACGATTCAGCAACTGACCGATTTTATTTGACTGAGATTTTAGAGGCAGAGGGCTATCAGGTAGTTGCTTTAGAAAGCGGCGAAGCTTGTGTGGAGCGCGCTGCGGAGATTAAGCCTGATTTAATTATTATGGATATCATCATGACGGGGCTGACGGGTTTTCAGGCAACGCGTACATTAACCAAAGACCCAATTACAGCAAAAATTCCTGTGATTTTATGTTCCGGCAAATTGCAAATCACCGATCACTCTTGGGCAGAAAAAATGGGTGCTAAGGCTTGTGTGCAAAAACCTATTCCAAAAGATGAGCTTAAAGCAATTATTGAAAAATTAGATTAATAATTAGTAGTAAAGCTTATGTCTAAACAATCACACTTACGTGAATACCAAACCAGTATTTTAGAGCGCTTAGAAAATGCCAAAAAAGTTGGCGCAGAAGCGCCTGCTGGCTATTTGGGCGTGGTGATTGGCAGCAAAAATGTATTAGTGAGCTTGAAAGAGATCTCTGAAACATTGCCAATTATGGATATTCATCGCATACCGATTGTAAAGCCTTGGTTTTTGGGCATTGCAAACGTGCGGGGTGTGTTGTACGCCATTAATGACATTGGGCAAATGTTAGAAAATACCTTTACCAGCATATCTTCCAGTGCGCGATTGTTGTTAATGAGTGAAACAATCACTTCAAATGTGGCCTTTGTGGTAGAAAAAATGATTGGTTTACGTAAATTAGAAGAAATGAAATTGCGCGAAGAAATGGCTGATGATGATATATGTTTAAAGCCGCAAACCTACCAAGACGATGAAAATCGTGTTTGGTATATGCTTGATTGCGATAAATTAATACGCTCTAAAGAATTTGCAATACCTTACATGATTTAAAAATAAGATTTAAAAGTTGTGGTTAAAAACTGAAAGTATTTTAAAGGTAATTAGCACCCGCAGCATTTACGAGAGGTTGAATTAACATGGCACTGAATATAAAAGAATTTGCAGCTAAACTTAAAGGCTTGTTTGGAGGGTCTAGCAGTGGCGCATCTGGCGGCAGTAGTCGCCGACAAGTGATTATCCCTATTATAGGCTTGTTACTTTTTATTGCTTTGGCTTTCTATGCCATTAACCAAGTGCGAGTAGGCGGTCCAGTTTATAGTGAAATTAAAGCAAACGATGATCTTAGGGCGGATATTCTACCGCCACCTTTGTATTCAGTAGATGCTTTTGCGGCGGCAAATGCAGCGTTCGTTGCCGCATCAAGTTCTGACTTTGCGTTGCGAGATAAAAAGCTCGAAGAGGTTTCAAAAGCCGAAGCTTCCTTTAAAAAGCAAGTTGAATATTGGAAAAAAAATATTAATACAGATAGCATGTCTGGCTCGTTTCAGGCGGTTATTAAATCGAATGAGAACTTTTACCGTATTTATAATAAAGATTATGTGGCGGCGATTAAATTGGGTGCGATTGCCGCAGCAAAGCCATTGGGTGATTTAACTGCAGCTTATGATGTGAATAGGCAAACTGTGGGTACCATGGTGGTTGAGCTTGAAAGAGAATCAGCCAAAACACAAGCGTCTGCTAACACGCTGCTCAAAACCATTTTAATAACCTTAGGTTTATTAGGTCTATTAATTCTAGGGTTTATTTGGGTGTTTGGGTCACGCCAAGCAAAATCGATTGATAATGCTGTGAAGCGTTTAGAGAGTGATGGGCAGGCCAATCAAATGGCGGTTTTAAACTTACTCGATGAGATGGGTGACTTGGCGGATGGTGACTTAACGGTGCACGCCGAGGTGCGCGAAAACATTACGGGCGCGATTGCGGACTCTATTAACTATACGATTGATAGCTTACGAGACTTGGTAACGGGTATTAATCGAGCCTCTGAGCAGGTGAACTCGGCGACTGGCGCGGCGCAAGGAACATCCGTTGCCTTGCTGGAAGCGGCCGAAATGCAATCGCAACAAATTACAGAAACATCAGATGCGGTCAGTAATATGACGCGCTCAATCTTGCAAGTTTCTACTAACGCGAGCCAAGCTTCACAGGTGGCGCAACGTTCTTTAGAAGCTGCAACCCAAGGATCGCAGGCAGTACAAAACACCATTGCAGGTATGAACGGTATTCGTGAGCAAATTCAGGAAACTTCAAAACGGATTAAACGTTTAGGTGAAAGCTCGCAAGAGATTGGCGAGATTGTGGAACTGATTTCTGACATTACCGAACAAACTAACATATTGGCGCTGAACGCGGCGATTCAGGCGGCGTCTGCGGGTGAAGCTGGTCGAGGCTTTACAGTGGTTGCGGAGGAGGTGCAGCGATTAGCGGAACGTTCATCTGAGGCGACCAAGCAGATTGGTGCGATTGTAAAAACCATTCAGACCGACACAAATAGTGCGGTAGCCGCGATGGAGAAAAGTACCGAGGGTGTGGTTGAAGGAGCGAGACTATCCGATGAAGCGGGTCGTGCACTGACCGAAATTGAAACGGTTACAAATAACCTAGCGCGACTAATTCAATCTATTTCAGCCGCAACAGAGGCGCAAACGCAAGTGGCCTCTGTCGTGACGAATAACATGAAGCAAATTCAGGAAATTACTACGTTAACCACTGAGGGTACCAAACAAACTACTGCATCGGTAGGTGAGCTTACTAAGCTGGCAGAAGAGTTGCGTGAGTCTGTTTCTGGCTTTAAATTGGCTTAAATTTACACCTTTTTAAAAGATTGTTGGAGCTAAATTAGGTGTCAGAAAATTTTGATAGCGGCCCATTAACTTGGGTTAAAGACCAAATTAATCAATTGCTTGACTCTGTATTAGAAAATGTAAATACAGTGCAAGGCAATATCCATGATACGTCCCCAATGCGTTTATCGCAAACCAGTTTGTATCAAGCAAGCGGCGCACTGGACATGGTGGGATTAGAAGGTTGCAAGCGTTTTAGCAGTGAGTTAGAAAAGCTGGCTGGCAAGCTGGAGAAAAAAACAGTTAATGCCACGCCGCAAATTATCGAAGAATTTTCTAACGCAGTAAAAACATTGCAGGCTTATCTGCAAGACTTGCTGAATGGGTCTCCTGATGTTCCATTGCGCTTATATGCAGTATTAAAGCCAATTGTTGATTTTCAAGGTGAGACTTTGGAAGAAAGTGAATTGTTCTTTCCAGACACTACCAATAGTGCGCCAAAATCTATCCCTTTTAAAGAGTTGAATGAAACAGAATATGCGAGCTTTATTCTAGAACAACGTGCTGTTTACCAAAAAGCGCTTCTCGCTTGGTTACAAACCAAAGAAGCAGGGGCTTTAGGAACCATGACCACAGCGATTAGCAATGTAAGTCAGACGCAGCAGAAGAATAGCGATAAAACATTGTGGTGGGCGGCGAGCGCATTTACCGAAGCATTAGCGCAAAAAGAAATCGCGGAAAACCAAGGTGCGAAAAAACTCTGTCGTAAGCTAGATCAAGAATTACGTCTGTTTGCAGATGGCGTGAACAAGCCGCATAGCAACTTATTGCGAGATATTTTATATTACGTTGCAATAAGCGACGTTGATAAAGAAAATATCCTTAAAGTAAAAGAAATATTTGAGTTAGACCAGCTGGTAGATAAAAAATCATCAGCAAATTATATTGGCAGCAATATGGATGCTGATGAAATGAGCTTGGTAAGTCAGCTGATTGATGAAGTAGGCAAACTAAAAGAAGTATGGGAAGAGATATCGAGGACCATTGATTTTTCTAAATTAGATACCAATTCAAACAAAATCATTCCAATAGACAAAGAGCTCATCGGTAAATTTTCGGATACGATATCAACTAGCCATGCCATTACCCAAAACCTCAGTCAGGCCCTATTGGTAGATGTGTATTCTGTGTTGCAGCAAGCGAGCAACACTTTGCGTGATGATCCAAGCAAAGTAAACCACGCAGCGCTGATTGAAGTGGCTGCAGCACTTAGTATTATTGAGTCTTCGCTTAAAAATTACCAGCAATTAGATGCAGATAGAATGCAGAAGTTATATTCTGAGGTCATGCGTCTGGAGTCAATTTCATCGGGTGAAGGTTATGATAGGCTAGAAGAAGATAGAGCTAGTGAGCTCGATCGCGATACAGTTAGAGCGATAGTAATACACATTAACGAATCCCTTAAAATTGTTGAGCAAGCGTTAGATAGTTATTTCCGTAACCCGGCTGACAAAGCACCTATATCATTGACTGCGCAGCCTCTAAGGGAGGTGTCAGGTGTATTTGATATGTTGGGTCTACCAATACCAACAGCGATTTCTAATGCAAGCAAACGCTTTATTCAGCAATTTGAGCAAGATGCGTATGTTGTGAATCAAGCACATTTTGAATTGGTGGCAGAAAGTTTGAGTATGCTTGGGCTGTATACCGATGAAATGCCGAAAATACGCCCAGAGGCTGAACTAGCGCTGGAAAATGCCTTGCAGAGATTAAATGATGGACTTGCTGGTTTTGGTGCAGAGCGTGTGCCTGAAGTAGCCGAGTCGAAAGAGTCTGGAGATAAAGCATCGCTACAGGATGCTGAAGCTCAAATAGCCGCGAATCAGCTAAAAGAAATTCTAAAAGAAGTTAAAGTAGAGCAAGATGCAACACCAAGTATTGCAATGGCTGACATGGGTGAAGGTGAGGATGTTACCGATCAAGCCTTTGATGAAGAACTGCTAGACATCTATCTGACCGAGGCCGAAGAAGTGTTGGCGCACATTGCACAGAACTGTCAGGCGTTACGTGTAAATGCAACCGATAACGATGCCTTGGTAGAGGTGCGGCGCAGTTTTCATACCCTTAAAGGCAGTGGACGTACCGTGGGTTTGAGTGCTTTGGGCGAAGTCGCTGGCAAAGTCGAGTTCTTTTTAAATGACGTGTTAGATGAAAAAGCGAATTTAAATTCACAACAAGTGTTTGCTATTGAGCAAGTTTCTGCCGCGTTTGCAGGCTGGACAGCAGAGCTTCGTGCCAACAATCAAGTACAAGTGAATCAAGAGGCATGGGTTAAGCGTATCGCGGAATTTGCTATTTTAACTGATAACCCTAATGTTATTGAAGAAGCGAATATAACAGCCAGCAAGAGTGCTGACCGCAGCAGTAATCCACGCAAAGCATCTGCAAATAAAAAACCAGACATACATGTACTGATAGGGGGCACGCGTAAGATGAGCCGTGCGCTTTATGATATTTTCCTCAATGAGAGTTCGCAGAATATTAAAATATTAGAGAATGATGTCGCTCAACTCACTGAAGATTCTAGTTTAATACCTTCTAAAACCGCAAGGCAAGCCAATCATACTTTGGCTAGTAATGCGCTCGCTGCAGAGTTTAAGCCAATGGGCGAATTGGGTCGCGCCTTAGAGCACTGGCTTGATGAAATTAGTGTGATTTGGTCGTCGCAGCATTTGGTGCTATATACCAATATCGTTAAAACTTTATCAAAAATGTGGCAAAAAATTTCTGAGCTTGATCATCCGCGGTCAGCAAATGCCCTAATTAAAGTGCTTACCGAAGCAACACAACAGGCGATGCAAAATAAAGCGCTATCTGTCGAGCTGCCAGAAGACAAAGAAGTTGATGTGAGTAATGCGGATGTTGATGAAGCAGGAATTGTTGATGATTTGGACGATGATGAAGCGAGCGACATTGAAGTAAAACTCATTACGCAAGGCATGGCTTACCAACAAAGAGCTGGTCTTAAAACTGACATGGTCGACCAAGAGTTGTTCACGATGTTTCTTGAAGAAGCGCATGAAATTTTGCCAGAACTTGGTTCAGAATTACGTGCATGGCGCGCGAATCCAAAAGAGATGCAGCATCCAGACGCATTGCAGCGTGCGCTACATACTTTAAAAGGCAGTGCCAGAATGGCAAGCCAGGCAGAGCTTGGTGACTCGGTGCATGAGCTTGAAGAGCAAGTAACACGAGCCCTTAAACGCAAGAGTGAGGTCGCTGATTTCGATTTGATGTTTGTTGAATTAGATAAAATCGGTAGTTACTTTGAAGAAGCGAAAGACAACACAGAAGAAAATTCAAAAGACGAAACTGTCATAGTTAATCAGGACGATGCTGCGCCATCTGGTCGTGTGACAGATAGAAAAGCACAATTCTTGCGCATGCGCGCTGATACCTTGGATAGATTGATTAATGAGGCTGGTGAGATTTCAATCATACGCTCTCGCATCGATCGTGAACTCACAGGCTTTAAGCAATCCTCTAACGATTTGACAGAGAGCGTGACGCGGTTGCGTAACTATTTACGTGAGCTAGAGATTGAAGCAGAAACGCAATTGCAATCTCGTCTTAATATATTGCAAGAAACTAATGAAACATTTGACCCGCTAGAGTTTGACCGGTTTACGCGTTTGCAAGAGTTGACGCGCATGATTGCCGAAAGCGTGAATGACGTGGCGACTATCCAAGGCTCTCTACTTGGCAACCTAGATCAATCCGAAGCAGCATTGCAGCAGCAAAACCGGATGAACCGAGATTTGCAACAAAGCCTGTTGGGCGCGCGTATGTTGCCATTCAAGCAAATTTCAGAGCGTATGCAACGAATCGTTCGACAAACGGCACGTGAGCTTAAAAAATCTGTGGATTTGGTGATTGATGGTGAATCAACGGAGATCGACCGCAGTGTGCTTGATAAACTTGGTGCGCCATTAGAACATCTATTACGTAACGCAGTGGCACACGGCATTGAAACGCCAGTAGAACGCCGTAAGTTAGGCAAAGCCGATACGGGGCTTATTACACTTAAAGTACGCCAAGTAAATGACGAAATTAATATTACTGTGAATGACGATGGTGCGGGTATTAATTTAAAACGCATTAAAGATAAAGCGATTAAAAATAAAATACTAAACGCGGACGCTGAAATCAGCGAACAAGCGCTGATGTCGCTTATATTTGAATCTGGATTTTCTACCGCAGAAAAAGTATCACAAATTGCTGGTCGCGGCGTTGGCATGGACGTGGTGCGTAATGACGTGAGTGGCTTGGGTGGTCGCGTAGATTTGGATAGTGAGTTTGGCAAGGGCACCACTTTTAATGTGCAATTGCCTGTCACACTTTCAGTAGCGCAAGTATTGGTTGTGCGTTCTGGTGATGCCATTTATGCCTTGCCAGTGACGATGATTCAGCAAGCGCAAAAAATTAAGCGTTTAGATTTAATTGAAGCTTATAAAGCGGGTGAAATTACTTGGGCAGATAATAAATATCCATTACATTATTTGTCTAAGCTGTTAGATCATCAAGAGCATCAGCCTGAAGACCATGCCTATGTTTCTATATTATTGTTACGTAGCGCACACCATAACATGGCTTTACATGTAGATGAGGTGATTGGTAACCAAGAGGCTGTGATGAAACCGATTGGGGTGCAGCTCGCGCGCGTACCTGGTATTGCGGGTGCGACCGTTGCAGGTGATGGTAGTGTTGTGCTCATTATTAATCCTGTGCAATTAGCCAATCTAGAGTCATTAGCTGCAGGCAGCGTAGTCGTTAAAGCGCGTAAAGCTAAGGCACCTAAAGTGGCTGCTAAACGCCGTATATTGGTAGTGGATGACTCACTCACCATGCGTAAAGTACTTGGGCGTCTACTCGAGCGTGAAGGATTTGAAGTCTTGGTGGCAAAAGATGGTTTAGATGCGATGCAGTTGCTGCAAGAAACCACGCCAGATGTGATTCTAACGGACATTGAAATGCCGCGTATGGATGGGTTCGGTCTAGCGCGTAACATCCGTGATGATGTGCGTACGGCAAATACCCCGTTGATTATGATTAGCTCACGTACTGCGGATAAACATCAGAACTTAGCGACAGAAATTGGCGTAGATGCCTTCTTTGGTAAGCCAGTGCAAGATGATGAATTAATTAGTAAAGTTAACGAATTGCTTGCTTCCAAGCGCATATTGCATTAAATACATAGACTATAAAATAATTAAAAAAACCGCCAAGATTTTTAATTAAGTCTTAGCGGTTTTTTTGTTTTATAAGCAACATTATTTTAGCGCTGGTATTTTCTTGCGGTAAAATAGCTGCATGCAAGATTCGCCCGAAAATTCTCAAAGCCTGATTCCACAGTTCGTACATTTACGCTGTCATAGTGAGTACTCAATTGTTGATGGCATTGTGCGGATTGATGATTATATTGATGCGGCTAGTCAAAACACCATGCCAGCTGTGGCGCTGACCGACTTAAGCAATTTGTTTGGCGCAATTAAGTTTTACAAAGCCGCACGCAGTCGCGGTATCAAGCCTATTTTAGGGTGTGAGCTTTGGTTAGAAAATACTAAAAATCGTGACCAAGCTTTCCGCCTGCTCTTACTCGTACAGAACAATGCTGGTTATTTAAAGTTATGCCAACTCATCAGCCGCGCTTATCTCGAAAATCAATACCGTGGCCGTGCTGAGATTAAACAGGCTTGGTTAGAAGGGGCTGAAGGGTTGTTACTAATCTCTGGCAATGCACAAAGTGATATTGGCGCTGCCCTACAAGCCAATAACCATGCGGCTGCTGGAGCGCTCGCAAAAACATGGTCGAGCATGTTTCCGAATCGTTTTTATCTCGAACTGCAACGAACGGCTATAGATAATTCAGCACAAGAAGCCTTAATAAACAACACTTTAAATCTTGCCAGTCAGAATGATTTACCAGTGGTGGCAACGCATCCAATACAATTTATCACCCCAGATGACTTTAAAGCACATGAGGCGCGTACCTGCATTGCGGAGGGCTATATGCTGGCTGATAGCCGCCGCCCGAAAAACTTTACGCAAGAGCAATATTTTAAAACCCAAGCGCAAATGTGCGAGCTGTTCGCGGATATTCCAGAAGCGCTGACGAATACGGTAGAAATTGCAAAACGCTGCAACTTAACCATTACGTTAGGCAAAAATTATCTGCCGAACTTTCCAACGCCAAATCAAGAAAGTTTGGATGCGTATCTAACGCAACAATCAAATATTGGCTTGGAAGCGCGTTTGCAATTGCTCTATCCAGATGAGGTTGCGCGTGAAACCAAACGCCCAGAATATGCTGCTAGGCTAGCTTTTGAATGCCAAATCATCAACCAAATGGGTTTTGCAGGTTACTTTTTAATTGTGGCGGATTTCATCAATTGGGCAAAAAACAATGACGTGCCAGTCGGTCCTGGGCGCGGTTCTGGTGCTGGTTCTTTGGTAGCCTATAGTTTAAATATTACAGACCTTGACCCGCTAGAATACAACTTGCTATTCGAACGTTTTTTAAACCCTGACCGTGTTTCCATGCCTGACTTTGATATCGACTTTTGCATGGATGGCCGTGATCGCGTCATCGATTATGTGAAGCAAAAATATGGTTTAGATGCCGTGTCGCAAATTGCCACTTTCGGTACCATGGCGGCTAAGGCAGTGATTCGCGATGTAGGACGTGTGCTCGATTTACCGTTCAACTTTGTGGATGGCATTGCGAAGTTAATTCCGTTGGAGCTGGGAATTACGCTTGGCAGCGCGCTTGAAAAAGAGCCACAGCTGCAAGAGCGGCGCGAGTCTGAGGAAGAAGTCGCCCAGCTGCTAGAGCTAGCGTTGAGATTAGAAGGCTTAGTGCGCAACGTAGGTATGCACGCAGGCGGCGTGCTGATTTCTCCAGGCAAAATTTCAGATTTCTCCCCCATTTATTGCCAAGCCGATGGCGGTAGCTTGGTCAGCCAATACGATAAAGACGATGTTGAAGCGGTCGGCTTGGTGAAGTTTGACTTCTTGGGTTTGCGCACTTTGACGATTTTGGAGTTGGCCTTGGAGAATGCCAATAAAGAACGTGCGGCTTTAGGAAAAGAACCTTTAAGTTTTGAGACCTTGCTTTTAGATGACAAAGCGACATTTAATTTACTTAAAAAAGCCAATACGACTGCGGTATTCCAGCTAGAGTCGCGCGGCATGAAAGATATGCTCAAGCAGGCCTTGCCAGATTGCTTTGAAGATATTATTGCCTTGGTAGCTTTATATCGTCCAGGTCCGATGGATTTGATACCAGACTTTTGTCGGCGAAAACATGGTAAGCAACGTGTTGAATATCCACACCCAGCAACTGAATCCATCTTAAAAGAGACCTACGGTATCGCGGTGTATCAAGAGCAGGTGATGCAAATTGCGCAAGTGGTGGCGGGTTATAGCCTAGGCGCTGCGGATTTATTACGTCGTGCCATGGGTAAAAAGAAAAAAGAAGAAATGGACGCGCAGCGCGCAATTTTTACTGAAGGCGCGCTTAAAAATGGCTTAAATGAACGTCAAGCGACGGAATTATTTGACTTGCTTGAAAAGTTTGCCGGTTATGGGTTTAATAAATCGCACGCAGCAGCTTATGCGCTGGTCGCGTATCAAACGGCATATTTGAAAGCGCATTACCCTGCGGCATTTTTGGCTTCTACCATGTCTGCCGATATGAATAATACAGACAATATCCATGCTTTTTTTGATGACTGCGCACCCAATAAAGTGGAGGTGCTACCACCCGATGTTAACCAGAGTGGTTATCGTTTTGAGCCAATTAATAATAAGCAAATTTTATATGGTTTAGGTGCAGTTAAAGGTACTGGTTTAGCGGCGATTGAGGTTATTTTGGCGGCGCGTGAGAACGATGGTCCTTTTAAAGATTTATTTGATTTTTGCGCACGCCTAGATTTGCGTAAAGTGAATCGCCGTGTAATTGAATCACTGATACGCGTGGGCGCTTTTGATAAGCTTGAACCAAACCGCGCGGCCTTGCTTGCAGGTGTTGGTTTGGCTGTTGGTGCGGCAGAGCAATCGAACAACCACGCGGGGCAAGATAGTTTGTTTAGCGGTGATGCCGAGACCAAACATGTATTACCCAATGTGCCAGTATGGTCAGGCGAGCAAGCGCTGATAGAAGAAAAAGCGGCGCTGGGCTTTTATTTAAGTGGCCACCCATTTTTAGCAGCAAAAGATGATATCAGCCAATTTGTACGTGGTACATTGGCTGATTTGGTGCCACAAGAGCAACCAAAATTACTTGCTGGCGTGGTGATGGGCGTGCGTATTCGCATGACACAGCGTGGAAAAATGGCAATTGTCACCCTAGATGATGCGGTTGCGCGGGTAGATGTGGTGGTTGGTAGTGAATTATTAAATCAATATGCACATCTTATTAAAGAAGACCAATTGTTGGTGATTGAAGGGCGTGTTAGCCACGATGATTTTTCTGGCGGAAATCGCGTTAATGCGCGAAAACTATACGATTTAGCATCAGCGAGAAGTGCGCATGCCAGCATGCTGAAGATATCTTGTAACGGGCAATCGGATGCTGCAAAACTCACCAGTATACTTGGCCCGTATCGCAAAAAACCTGCAGAGGCTGACAAAAAATTATGTCCTGTTAAAATTGAGTATCACAACAGCCAAGGCCAAGCCAGTTTGATGCTGGGTGACGCGTGGCGTGTAGAGTTGCAAGATGAGTTATTGCAAAATCTACAGGCATGGTTATCAAAAGATAATGTAAAAATCCTTTATAATTAGCGTAATTTAAAATTAAGATATTATAAAACCTATGAAAGTAAGTTATTTAGATTTTGAGCAAGGTATCGCGGATTTGGAAAGCCGCATCGATGCGCTTCAAGTGTCGCATGACGACCATGATGCGTTGGATATTTCTAAAGAGCTTGAGCAATTACAGAGAAAAAATAAAAAACTGCTCGAAGATACCTACAGTAACTTAAGTGCATGGCAAATTTCGCAAGTGGCGCGGCATCCACAACGCCCCTATACGCTTGATTATATTGCCCATTTATTCACCGATTTTGAAGAGTTACATGGTGACCGTGCCTATGCTGATGATCCTGCGATTGTGGGCGGCATTGCACGTTTTGAGGGCATTCCAGTCATGGTGATTGGGCATCAGAAGGGACGCGATGTTAAAGAGCGCCAATACCGAAATTTTGGTATGCCACGCCCAGAAGGTTACCGTAAAGCTCTACGTTTGCTTAAGCTTGCAGAAAAATTTAGGTTACCGATTATTACCCTGATTGATACGCCAGGCGCATACCCAGGCATAGGCGCGGAAGAGCGTGGTCAATCTGAGGCGATTGCCAGAAACTTGTATGTCATGAGCGAATTAAAAACCCCAATCCTTGGGGTGATTATTGGAGAAGGTGGTTCGGGCGGTGCGCTGGCGCTAGGCGTAGTGGATCAACTTCTGATGATGCAGTATTCTACTTATTCGGTGATTTCGCCAGAAGGCTGCGCTTCTATTTTGTGGAAAAGTGCCAGCAAAGCGCCAGAAGCCGCAGAAACCTTAGCGATCACGGCAGATAGACTAAAAGTGCTAGGCTTGGTTGATGTGATTGTTGCGGAACCTTTGGGTGGTGCGCATCGCGATATTGGCACCGCCATGGAATCGCTACGCCGCGCGCTAAAAGTAGAACTGGCCGCACTGCAGAAGAAAACTACAGACAAACTATTGGCAGCACGTTATGAACGTTTAATGGGTTATGGCAAGTTTAAAGAAACTGCCGACAAGTAACTATCAACTGCCCTAGTGTTCACTCCCTCCCACTTACAGGGGGAGGGCTAGGGTGGGGGTGAATAGACGTGGGGCGCAAAAACTTACCCCCATCCTAACCTTCCCCCTAAATAGGGGAAGGAATGGTAAACCGTAAAAAAATCTCATTAAATCATCAGCTTAAAGTTTTTTTAGCAGATATTTTTTTAGCTCAAAATGTTGTTAACCCAAGGCTAGCGTTGGGTCTGAGTGGTGGCTTGGATTCTATCGTTCTCTTGCATTTGCTCGTCGAAACCAACAAATCTCTTCCGTTTCAATTACGCGCGCATCACATCCACCATGGCTTGAGTGCAAATGCAGATGCCTGGGCAGATTTTTGTGCAGATACTTGCAAAAAGTTAAATGTCTCGTTTATAACTTCAAAAATAAAAATAAATAAGAACAGCGGCTTAGGTGTGGAAGCAACGGCGCGCGAAGCCAGATACAAAGCGCTTTTAGCAGATGAAGCGGACTTGCTTTGCCCTGATTTTATTTTATTAGCGCATCATCAAGATGATCAAGCTGAAACTTTATTATTGCAGCTCGCGCGCGGCGCTGGCGTGAAGGGGTTAGCGGGCATGGGCGCGGTCAATGAAAAATTGCTGAGACCGTTGCTGGGTGTGCCTCGAAGCGCATTAGAGGCGTATGCAAGAGCCCATAAACTAACTTGGATTGAAGACGAAAGTAATCTAGACACCAAGTTTGACCGCAATTTTATGCGTCACCAAGTTTTACCTGTGTTAGAAAAACAATACCCTAGTATTCGTCAAACCATTAGCCGCGCGGCACAACACATGGCAGAGGCAGATATTTTGTTGGATGAATTAGCCGAACAAGACATCAAAAATGGCTTGGTCAATTGCCAGCAATTGCAGCTTACACCGCTGACAAAGTTGAGCAAAGTACGCATTAAAAATACGTTGCGTTGGTGGTTGTTGCAGAATAGCTGCGATGCACCAAGTGCGGCACAATTGCAGCAAATTACACAACAGCTTTTATTCGCTAAAGCTGATGCAGGCATTAAAATTAAGGTGTCTGCAAGCCTTATTCTACGCCGCTTCCAGGGCAGTGTTTATTTGGTTAAAAACATGCAGGAAGATGGCGTAAACTCACATCGCAACACGTTTAGCTTGCCGTGGCAAGGTGAACAATTGATTATTTTGCCTGACCAATCGCGCCTATTTTTTAGTGAAAAATTGGGCGAGGGTATCGCCATGCAGCACGTAAAAGCAGCCCAATTAACTATTCGCTATCGACAAGGTGGTGAAATGTTGAAGCCTGAGGCAAATCGCCCCAGTCGCAGTTTAAAAAGTTTATTTCAAACTTCGAGTATTCCCCCGTGGCAGCGTGAGTGCTTACCCTTATTGTTTTTAAATGACGTGCTGGTTGCCTTGCCCAATATTGCAGTTGCTGCCAAATTCACAGCAAAACCAGATGAGCTGGGGCTGTGCGTGCACTGGCAGCCAACATAAAACAATGCCCCGCGGGGACAACCCTTCACACTTTGCTTGCCACTT
>JANNOS010000010.1:0-22599 GCA_031399315.1 Methylophilaceae bacterium
TGGCAAGGCAATATGTCGACTCCCCGCGCTAAAGTGGGTGAGAAAGCCAAGACTCAGTTACTGCTTGTACTATGTGCAATTTGGTTGTGCATGGGCTTGATTGGTCACGCACCATGGAAGCCATTTGAATCTTATTCTGTCAGTACCATTAAAATGGTACTCGATACTGGCAATTTTCTTATACCTCACTCTGCTAGTAGCACCCAAATTACTAATCCGCCGCTGTATTACCTAAGCGCTGCTGCGCTTGGAAAATTGCTAAGCCCCTTGTTACCACTGCATAATGCTGCACGCGTCGTGTCTGGCTTATGGATGGTCATCACTCTACTAATGGTGGGAATGACAGGTCGCGAGCTTTGGGGCACAGGGTTTGGACGCCAAACTACCTTTGTATTTATTGGCTCATTGGGCTTGGTATTAAGTGCGCACACCTTAATGCCTGCCGTATCTTCACTCACTGGCATCGCCACAAGTTTCTACGCACTTGCACTAGCTAAAAGGCGACCTTATCGTGCTGGCTTATTACTAGGTTTGGGCATGGGAGTGAGCTTTTTATCTACAGGTTTACAACCCTTAGCCATTATTTTATTCACTTGCCTTATCTTACCCTGCATATTTAGTTTGTGGCGCAACACCAGTTATGCCAAAGTAATTATGCTGGCGCTTGTTGTTGCAAGCCCACTTCTGCTTGGCTGGTGTTTGTTATGTTATTACTTTTATCCAGAGGCACTCAAGCAATGGTGGACCCTATCTTTAAAAGGGTTTGGGCAGAATAGCGAGCATTTTTATTATGCTCGATTACTCCTGTGGTACGCATGGCCTTCACTGCCGCTTGCGGCATGGGGCTTGTGGCGCTACAGAACCCAACTACTAAACAAACATAGATTTCAGTTAATGCTTACTTTTTTTGTTGTTGCCTGGGCTGTGATTGGCTTTGGCGAGGATAAAGAAGTGTTTGCATTACCACTGCTTATTCCACTCACAGCGATGGCAGGCGGTAGTATTGAGACCTTAAAGCGCGGCACTGCGGGTGCATTAAGTTGGTTTGGGCTCATTTTATTTGGGTTAATGAGTGGGTTAATTTGGCTAGGCTGGTATGCAATGTTGACTGGAACTCCAGCTAAAATTAAAGAGCGGCTTACATTTTTATCTGGCATGCCGCAGCTAAATTTTAGTATGATTGCGCTTGTCATCGCTGCCATAGTCACGCTAATTTGGTTATTTGCAACGTTCCGCGCACAATACTCTAATCGCTCAAGCGCCACTAACTGGGCGATTGGCATGACCTGCGTTTGGGCGCTCCTCATGACACTGTGGCTACCCTTGATAGATTCTGCACGTAGTTATCATGCAGTATTTTCTAGCCTAAAACAGGCATTGCCAGAAAAATATTCATGTATCAGAAGCCAAAATTTAGGGGCTGCGCAAACTGATTTACTTCACTACCACACTGATATTAAAACTTTTGATTTTGAATCTGAGCAAAGTCTTAATTGCGATTTATATTTAGTACAGGATGAAAAAGGTCGTAAAAAAGTGGAAGTTGGCACCGATTGGAAACTCATTTGGAGCGGTAAGCGCGTAAGTGAAAGAAAAGAAAGTTTTAGGCTGTTTCAGCACATTTAAGCCACACCTGCTAAAGAAATTTTTGCCAATTAGCTTAAGTAGACATCAACATCTTGCTACCAGCAAATACTAATACTACAGCTAACAATTTTCTAATAGTGGGGTTTGCCAAGCGCTTACTTCCGTACTCTGCGCCAATCCAGCCACCTAAAACAGCGGCAAAAACCCAATAAATTAGGTTATTTGGTAATTCTGGGGATTTGGTGAGCACGCCTAACAAGCCAGAAATAGAGTTCACTAAAATAAAAGCTGCGGCCACGCCAGAAATCACTTTAGTTTTTGCCCATCCAAAAAACAATAGAATTGGACTCAAAAATATACCGCCGCCTACCCCAGTCAGCCCAGCCAGAAATCCTAAACCAGCACCTAATCCTAATAAAACAGACTTTTCTACAGGTTTTACTACGACATCATCTACCTGATTGGCTTTATTAAAAACAACCCAAGCAGCATAAACCAGGCAGGCACCCACCAACACTTTATAGGTTTGATTAGGCAAGCTAATTTGTCCACCGATAAACGCTGCTGGCACCGATGTAAGCGCTATGGGCCAAAAAAGTTGCCAATCAAAGGCGCGCACATTGTAAAACTTATACAACGCAATTGAGGCTACTAGAACATTCAAACATAAGGCTGCAGGCCGCATAGATGCTGGGGCCATGCCCACCAAGGCAAATGTAGCTAAATAGGCGCTTGCACCACCATGACCAACAGATGAAAACAACAATGCTGCTAAAAAAAGCAGGGGGATCAGTAAAAAAATATCAGTCAAGGTTTTTAAAAAAATTAAGGATTAATATGGTTTGAAATCGCTGCAATCACTTGTGGATGCAAGCCAGCGCCTTGTGCAGATTGAACATGCTCGGCGATTTGATTGCGCATATCTTTGGTCCAAAACCGATTTAAATGTAGCGCAATATCTTGCTGCGCTTGCGCTAAGTTTGGCTCAGCTTCAAAGAAGTCTCCGATTTGATTGGCCATTTTAATGAGTGTTTCAATTTTCATAATCTATCGTCTTATTAAACTTTAATTCTATTTGCATGCGTATAAATCACAAATTGATTCTCACGCAAAAAGCCAATTAATGTCACGCCATAATTCTCTGCGAGGCGTATCGCAAGCCCAGTGGGCGCAGAAATCGCAACTAATACGTCTAAACCCGCCATGGCGACTTTTTGCACCATTTCATAGCTTGCGCGACTTGATGTGAGCACAAAACCTTTTTTCTGCGGCGGTGCTTTTGCGAGCGCCCCAATTAATTTATCCATGGCATTATGGCGGCCGACATCTTCACGCACTACCTCCACCGCACCACTCGCATTTACCCAAGCACACGCATGGGTTGCGCCCGTGGCATGTTGTAGTATTTGTTTTTCCTGCATCGCACCAAATGCAGATTCAATACTAGAAGCATCAATCAATGCTCTGAAAGCCGCGTGGGTATTTGGTTTCACACATGAATAACCAGCTTCAGCTGGTATATTCTGTGGGGACAACCCTTGCGGTTGCAGAGCATCATTTTTATCTCGCACTGGTTTTTCTTGCTTTGAATGGTCAAGTTCAGGTAAACGTAAAGCCTGCGCTAAACTTTCTGCTCCACACAAACCGCAGCCTGTACGCCCAACTAAATTACGTCGTTTTTCTTTTAGCTTCACAAAGCTTTCTGTTGCCACATCCATGCGCAACTCGATGCCTTCTGCTTGCTCAACTATTTCAATATCGTACAACTCGCTTTTGTCTCGCAAAATACCTTCGCTGAGCGAAAATCCCAGCGCAAAATCTTCTAAATTTTGCGGCGTTGCCAGCATCACTGCGTGCGAAACACCGTTATAAATCAATGCAATCGGCGTTTCTTCCGCAACTTTATCACTCGCTTCAATCACGGCACCGTCGCGCCAGCGCTTAATATTCACTTCGCTCAGCGGCGAGTCGGCAACAATCAATTTTGCTTCAGTCAAAGCTAAAATTTTCTCAAAGCTTAAGCAGGCTGTTGTGCTTTTTTACTCAATTGGCTGCTCGCAAAAGCAATTTGCGCATCACTAAAGGTTTTGTAATGTTTTTGCCAATCAGAAAGTTGGTTCACACGCGTCACCTGCACAGCCGTCACTTTAAATTCTGGGCAATTGGTTGCCCAATCACTATTATCTGTGGTGATAACATTGGCGCCAGATTCTGGATGATGGAATGTGGTATATATCACGCCCGCTTGTACACGTTCTGATAAAATGGCCCTTAAGACGGTTTCACCCGAGCGGCTGCTAATGCCAATCCAATCGCCTTCATTAATGCCACGCTCGCTTGCATCATGCGGATGAATTTCCACCACGTCCTCATGATGCCATTCCACATTTTTAGTACGTCGTGTTTGCGCACCCACGTTGTATTGCGACAAAATACGGCCTGTCGTCAATATCAGCGGATATTTAGCATTCACTTTTTCTGTAGTTGGAACATATTGCGTAATAAAGAATTTGCCTTTACCGCGCACAAATTCATCAATATGCATAGTTGGCGTGCCTGTTGGGGCTTCGTCATTACAAGGCCATTGTATGCTACCGAGTTCATCGAGTTTTTTGAAGCTCACACCTTTAAAAGTAGGTGTTAAAGCGGCGATTTCATCCATAATTTCGCTGGCATGGTTGTAATGCATGGGATAGCCTAAAGCCTCTGCTAATTTGACAGTAATCTCCCAATCTTCCATACCTGCTTCAGTTTTGCCATTCACGGTCATGCCATTTTTTGGCGCCATCACGCGGCGCACGGGCGAAATGCGACGCTCTGCATTGGTGAACGTACCGCTTTTCTCTAAGAAAGACGCACCCGGAAAGAACACATGCGCGTACATCGCCGTTTCGTTTAAAAACAAATCTTGCACAATGACGCACTCCATACTTTCTAAAGCGTGTGTCACGTGCTGCGTATCTGGGTCAGATTGCGCAATATCTTCACCCACACAATACAGTGCTTTAAAACGGCCCTCGCCTGCAAGGTCTAACATATTCGGGATGCGTAATCCTGGTTCGTTGCTAAGCGGTCTGCCCCAAGCACTTTCAAACAAGGCTTTAGCCATCGGGTCTGATACATGGCGATAACCTGGATACTCATGCGGCATGCTACCCATGTCGCAACTGCCCTGCACATTATTTTGACCGCGCAATGGGTTAATCCCCACACCCTCACGCCCCACATTGCCAGTCGCCATCGCCAAGTTGGCAATGCCCATTACCATAGTGGAACCCTGAGAATGCTCAGTGACACCTAAACCATAATAAATTGCGCCGTTGCCGCCAGTCGCAAACATTCTCGCGGCCTCACGCATGGTTTTTGCACTTACCCCTAATACGGCCTCAAGTGCTTCTGGTGAGTTTTCTGGTTTTGCTACAAAATCACGCCAAGCGACGAATGAATCCCACTCGCAACGCTCTTTCACAAAGTCTTCTTTGACTAAACCTTCGGTTACGACCACATGCGCTAGCGCAGAAATGAGCGCAACGTTAGTACCAGGGCGCAAATTCAAGTGATAATCAGCGCGGACATGCGGTGAGTTTTCTACCAAATCAATCGCACGCGGATCGGCAATAATGAGTTTTGCACCTTCACGCAAACGGCGTTTCATTTGCGATGCAAACACAGGATGTCCATCGGTCGGATTGGCGCCAATAATCATAATCACGTCAGATTGCATGACAGAATCAAAGGTTTGTGTACCAGCCGATTCGCCAATGGTTTGTTTTAAACCATAACCCGTTGGGCTGTGGCACACGCGCGCGCAAGTATCTACATTGTTGGTGCCAAATACGGCTCGCACTAGTTTTTGCGTCACATACACTTCTTCATTGGTGCAGCGGCTTGATGTAATGCCGCCCATCGCATCTTTGCCGTATTTAGCTTCAATACGTTTAATCTCGGAAGCTGCGTAGTTGATTGCCTCATCCCAGCTCACTTCTTGCCATGGGTCTGTGATACTTTTACGTATCATCGGCGTGGTAATACGGTCTTTGTGTGTTGCATAACCCCAGGCAAAGCGACCTTTTACGCATGAGTGCCCGTGGTTAGCGCCACCGTCCTTATTCGGCGTCATGCGTACCACTTCCTCGCCCTTCATTTCAGCATTAAAGCTGCAACCCACACCGCAATATGCGCAAGTCGTCGTGACAGCATGCTCTGGCGTACCCGCTTCAATCACTGTTTTTTCCATCAATGTGGCGGTTGGGCAGGCCTGCACGCAAGCGCCACACGAAACACATTCTGAGTCCATAAAGTCGACGCCGCCAGCAGAAACTTTACTGCCAAAGCCGCGACCTTCTATCGTCAATGCAAAGGTACCTTGTGTTTCTTCACAGGCACGCACGCAGCGACTGCACACGATGCATTTGCTTGGGTCGAAAGTAAAATAAGGGTTGCTTTCATCTTTTTCTTGCTTCAGGTGATTTTCGCCTTCGTAACCATAGCGCACCTCGCGTAAACCCACCGCGCCCGCCATATCTTGTAGCTCGCAATCGCCATTGGCGGCGCAGGTCAGGCAGTCAAGCGGATGGTCTGAAATATAAAGCTCCATCACACCGCGGCGCACATCGGATAATTTACTGGTTTGCGTGTGTACTTTAATACCTTCGGCAACAGGGGTCGTACAAGAAGCTGGATAACCTTTGCGGCCTTCAATCTCAACCAAGCATAAACGGCAAGAACCAAAAGGTTCAAGCGAATCAGTTGCACATAATTTTGGTACGCTAACGCCGCTTAATTGCGCCGCATACATAATCGACGTGCCTTCAGGCACACTAATATCCACACCATCAATGTTGAGCGCAATTTGTTTCTCGCTCACTTTTTTAGGCGTACCAAAGTCTGGTTTAGCCACAAATTGGGGCGTTACATATTTTGATTTGGTATATTTAATGTCATCCATACTTCACCCCATTTTCACTGGCTGTCGTTGCGAGGGCTACAAGCCCGTGGCAATCCAGCTTTTACGGTTGCAAACCACATGGATTGCTTCGTCGCTTCACTCCTCGCAATGACAAGCTGTTGCGTCATTGAGAAACCCCAAAATCTTCTGGAAAATGATTAATCGCGCTCAACACAGGGTAAGGCGTCATGCCACCAAGCGCGCATAAAGATCCATTTAACATAGTATCGGACAAATCTCGTACTAATTGAATATTTTTTTCATGATTTGTTCCAGCAATAATTTTATCGATCACTTCTACCCCACGCGTAGAACCAATGCGGCAAGGCGTACATTTACCGCAGCTTTCTATCGCGCAAAATTCAAACGCGTAACGTGCCATTTTCGCCATATCCACCGTGTCGTCAAACGCCACTATGCCCCCATGACCAAGCACCGCCCAAATCTTAGCAAATTCTTCATAATCCAAGGCCGTATCAAACTGGTTTTCTGGCAAAAATGCACCTAATGGACCACCCACTTGCACAGCGCGGATGGGCTTACCTGTGGCCGAACCACCGCCAAAATCATACAACAATTCGCGCAAAGTCGCTCCAAATGCTAATTCAACCAAGCCAGTTTGCTTTAAATTGCCCGCCAACTGAATTGGTAGCGTGCCGCGTGAGCGCCCCATGCCGTAATCTGCATAAAATTGTGCGCCTTTATCTAAAATAATCGGCACTGTTGCTAAGCTTATGACATTATTTACAACCGTTGGTTTCCCAAACAAACCTTCAATCGCGGGCAATGGTGGTTTAAAGCGCACCAAACCACGTTTACCTTCTAGGCTTTCCAATAACGCAGTTTCTTCACCGCACACATAAGCACCCGCGGCGCGACGTACTTCTAATTTAAAACCATACTGGCTACCGCAGATTTTTTTACCTAAATAACCCGCTGCTTCAGCCTTACCAATGGCTTCATTCAAGGTTTTAAGTGCGTGTGGATACTCACTGCGCAAATAAATATAGCCTTGCGTTGCACCTACCGCGATGCCCGCAATAGTCATACCCTCAATCAACACATAAGGGTCATCTTCCATAATCATGCGGTCAGAGTACGTGCCAGAATCGCCTTCGTCTGCATTGCACACAATATACTTTTGCGCGCCAGCAGCGCCTAACACCGTGTTCCATTTAATACCAGTGGGAAAAGCCGCACCACCGCGACCACGCAAGCCAGAATCAGTCACGGCTTTTACAATTTCTGCACCAGTCATTTTTAGCGCATTTGCCAAGCCTTTGTAGCCATCATGCGCAATGTAATCATCTAAAGAAATAGGGTCGATAATGCCGACGCGCGCAAAAGTGAGGCGCTGTTGTTTTTTAAGCCACTCAATTTCTTCGGTTAAACCCAAATTTAGCGCATGTTTACCGTTATTTAGAAAATCCGCATCAAACAAACTGACTACATCTTTTGGCTGCACTGGCGCATAGGCCACACGGCCTTTATCGGTAGCAACTTCTACAAATGGCTCTAGCCAAAACAAACCGCGTGAGCCGTTACGAATAAGCTCAATTGTAATACCACGTTTATCCGCTTCGGCTTGTATGGCTTTTGCGGTGCGGTCAGCACCTAAAGAGAGTGCAGTTGAATCACGCGGAACGTAAACTTTTATAGCATTAGCCATTACGAACCTCACTCACTAACTCAGCTATTTTTTGCTTATCCATGCGACCATAAACTTCTTCATCCATCATCACCGCGGGCGAGCATGCACAGTTGCCCAAGCAATACACCGGCAGCAATGTAATGGCACCATCCGCAGTTGTTTGGTGAAAATCCACGCCTAATTGCGCTTTTACATCGGCTTCTAATTTTTCTGAACCCATCGCTTGGCAAGATTCTGCGCGACAAATTTGCAAAATGTGCTTACCTACAGGGTGCGTTCTAAAATGATGATAAAACGTGACTACGCCGTGCACTTCGGCAATGGATAAGGCCAGCGCTTTAGAAATAAACGGGTAACTTTGCTCAGGCACATAGCCAATATCATCCTGAATAGCGTGCAGCAAAGGCAGCAGCGCGCCTGGCATGTTTTTATGTGAAGCGATATGTGCTTCTATTTTCTCTAATTGAGAGCTTGAGACAGTTGTAACCAAGCAAATCTCCAAATGTTACAAAATTGTAAGTTATCCTGTAATCATATACCTAATCTAACGCTTGTTAAAGCTTAAAAAGCGCATAGAATATTGCTTTGTTCTCATTTCGTTCATTCATATTAGCCTTATGTTAACTGTAAAATTAAAGCATGGATAATCCAGCATATAAACTCATCGACCAGTTTGGCAGACAGGTAGATTACATTCGCCTTTCAATTACCGATCGTTGCGACTTCCGTTGCGTGTATTGCATGGGCGAAGATATGACTTTTTTGCCAAGAGATGAAGTGTTAAGTCTTGAAGAATGCGCGCGCCTAGTCAAAGTATTTGTACAATTGGGCGTAAGCAAAGTGCGCATTACTGGCGGCGAGCCGCTGGTGCGCAAAAACGCACTTTGGTTGTTTGAAGAAGTTGGCAAGCTAAAAGGCTTAAACGAGTTAGTACTTACTACCAACGGTAGCCAGTTAGAAAGCCAAGCAACAGCGCTTAAAAAAGCTGGCGTCAAACGCATCAACATTTCAATCGACAGCCTAAAACCTGAACGATTTAAAAAAATCACCAGAACGGGCGATTTAAACAAAGTTTTAACTGGCCTGCAAGCCAGTATCCATTCGGGGTTTGAAGGAATTAAATTAAACACGGTTTTAATGCGTGGCAGCAACGACGATGAAGCGGCAGATTTGGTACAGTTTGCCATCGACAAAAAAATTGACATCAGCTTTATTGAAGAAATGCCCCTAGGCGAAGTTGACCATACCCGTGAAAGTACTTTTGTAAGCAATGTGGACACGCTAAAACTGCTACAAAGTAAATATTCACTACTGCCCAGCACCGAGACCACAGGCGGCCCAGCACGTTATTGGCGCGTAGCCAACAGCAACACAAAAATTGGCTTTATTTCGCCACATTCACACAACTTTTGTGAAAGCTGCAACCGCGTACGCATCACCTGCAAAGGCGAACTTTACTTATGTTTAGGCCAAGAAGATAAAGTGGAGTTAATGCCACTCTTACGCGAATACCCGAATGATAATGCGCCTTTAATCGCCGCAATTATCGGCAGCATGGCAATAAAACCCAAAGGCCACGACTTTGATTTGCGCCGCGCCGAGCCTGCCGTGATTCGGTTTATGTCGCATACGGGAGGGTAAATTCCATGTCAAATTTTGAAACTTTATTTATTGGAATCTACGGCATTACTCTTTTACCTTCCATGATAATTTGCCACAAAATCGCAAAAGCTAAAGGTTTAAATCATGTTAATTGGGTATTGTCTGCCACCTTTTTAGGCCTATTTGCTATCCCACTGATCCTGCTGTACAAAAACAAAAAGTAGTCTATGCCAATTTCTGCAATCATTCTCTCAGGCGGTCGCGCTACGCGCATGAATGGCGTAGATAAGGGCTTGGTTTTATTGCAAAATAAGCCTCTTATTCAGCATGTGATTACTCACTTAACACCTCAAGCGGATGAAATATTCATCAATGCGAATCGTGAAATTGAGGCTTACCAATCATTTGGCTACCGCGTATTGCAAGATGAAAACGAAGACTTTATCGGCCCATTGGCAGGGTTTTTGTTAGGGTTAAAACATGCCAAACACGAATATGTTTTAACCGTGCCTTGCGATTCGCCTTTATTACCGCTGGATTTAGCGCAAAGACTTTGCAACGGCATGACTGAAGCCCGTGTTGATATTGCTGTTGCAAGTAGCGATGGCAATACGCATCCTGTATTTTGCCTCATGAAAAAAAGTGTCCTGCCTAGCCTGCAAGATTTTCTAGACCATGGTGAGCGCAAAGTGAGTGCATGGCAAAAAAGCCAAAAATATGTGGAAGTGGATTTTAGCGATGATTTGGACGCATTTACAAACCTGAACACTTTTGAAGATTTAAAAGCATTAGAATTAAAGTTATGACAAAACCCAAACCAAACCTAAGCCAAATTGCCACAGACCCAAGCTGCATGGATGATTACGACCCAAATGCGATGTCGGTGCAACAGGCTCGTACATT
The DNA here is from genome assembly GCA_031399315.1 of Methylophilaceae bacterium. Classification (GTDB taxonomy): domain Bacteria; phylum Pseudomonadota; class Gammaproteobacteria; order Burkholderiales; family Methylophilaceae; genus Methylotenera_A. Next base: position 10,692 of record JANNOS010000010.1, read on the forward strand.
TATTCAGCAATTTTTATCACCCGTGGTAGAAACTGAAACGTTGCCAGTGATGCAAAGCTTAGGGCGTGTTTTGGCGGCAGATATTATCTCGCCCTGTAACGTACCTAACCACAATAACAGCGCCATGGATGGCTTTGCCTTCAAATATTCTGAAGGTATCAAAATCATTAAAATCGTCGGCACTGCGTTTGCTGGCAAGCCTTTTGCAGGCACTCTCAAAGCGGGTGAGTGCGTAAAAATTATGACAGGCGCGGTGATTCCCACAGGGGCAGATACTGTAGTGATGCAAGAAAAAACCGTGACTAAAAGCGATTGCATTACCTTGCTAGAAGCACCGAAGAAAAACGCAAATGTGCGTCTGGCTGGCGAAGATTTAAAACTTGGTCAAACCGTATTAGCCAAAGGCCATATTATGAAACCTGCCGATTTAGGCTTAGTTGCCTCTCTTGGCATCGCTGCGGTGAGTGTATTCCGCCCATTAAAAGTGGCATTTTTTAGCACGGGCGATGAGTTGGTGAGTGTTGGTAAACCATTAGCCGAAGGCCAAATTTATGATAGTAACCGTTACACCATTTTTGGCATGTTAAGCAGGCTAGGTGTGACGATTAGCGATTTAGGCGTAGTGCCCGATAAGCCAGAATTGCTTGAGGCGACGTTACTAAAAGCCGCGAGTGAAAACGACGTGGTGATTACCAGCGGCGGTGTTTCGGTGGGCGAGGCGGATTATATGAAAGCTTTATTAGCAAAACACGGCCAAGTTTTGTTTTGGAAAATCAACATGAAACCCGGGCGGCCGCTCGCTTACGGTAAGGTAAAGGGGCACAACGATAAGTCCGCTCATTATTTCGGCCTGCCTGGCAACCCTGTTTCTACCATGGTGACGTTTTATCAATTCGTCCGCGAGGCGCTTATTTGCTTAATGGGCAGCGCAGCAAAACCTTTGCCGATGTTTATGGTCGAATGTGTAGAACCAATCAAAAAAGCCACTGGTCGCACCGAGTTTCAGCGTGGTATTTTGTTTGAAGACTTATACGCCAGCAATGGCGTTTGGAAAGTAAAGCCTCTGCCGAATCAAGGCTCTGGCGTACTTAGGAGTATGAGCGTGGCGAATTGTTTTATTGTGCTGGATGATACGGTTGGTAATTGTGAGGCGGGCGAAATGGTCAACGTGCAAATATTAGAGGGAATAATTTAACATAACTGCAGAATTATGGTTGTTATAAACCATAAACTGCCCTTATCAATTCATCTTAAGATGTAGTATAATCAATGGCTTAGCTTAATATTTACGTTTAATAAAAAATAATTTTGGACACCGCAATTAAAACCTTCCGCATCAATGAAAACACGCTGATTTGGGCAATTGTATGCTCTATTTTGCTGCATGCATTACTGGCGATTACCTTGCCTAACTTTAAATTTGATACGACAAAAGAATCGCAAGAGTTAACCATTGAGATTCAACAACCCAAGCAACCAGAGCCTGTGGCTGAAGTCGCACCTGAAGAGCCGAAGCCGATTGAACCACCAAAACCAATCAAGAAAATTACTGAAACTAAACCAACCCCAAAACCAATTACAAAAACGGTAGAAGCGCCTTCACCTATTCAAGAAGTGGAATCTTCACCGCCTGAAGTGGTAAACCCGCAACCCAATGTAATTGCCATTGCACCAACAGAAAACACGACTCCTGTTGCCACAGTTGCGGTGCCAATAGAGGAGAAACCCATAGAGCATAGCAAAGCTGATGTTGACAATGCGCTTGGCGAATATGGAAGCGCTTTAGGCAGAGCTATTGCAAAGCACAAGCAATATCCTAAAATTGCGCAAATGCGGGGCTGGCAAGGTGACGTAATACTAGATTTAAAACTTGACGGCAATGGTAAAGTGCTTTCAGCCAATGTGCGCGAAAGTAGCGGTTTTGAGGCATTAGATAAACAAGCGTTAGAGATGGTGCGGAAGGCTTCACCCTTCCCAGCGCCGCCTGAAGTGCTTCGTAGCCGTAGCTTCAATATCACCGTACCTGTTTCATTCAAGCTGGAAAACCCCTGATTCACTTGTAATATGCGCAAACCTAAATCGCTAAGAGAATTGCTACTCGCGCATGAGCTTATTTTTATTGCGCTCATTTTACTGGCGGTTGCAGGTGGCGCATTTGGCATCCATCTTTGGGATAAGTCTGCCAAAGAATCTCAGCGTATTCATTTATTGGTACAAGAAATTCAACAAACGCGGGGTGATTTATATCGCCAAATGAAAGAGCTATTTGATGCTTTTTTTTTAAATGACGCAGATGCAAGAGATGAATATAAAACTTATACGGCGTCCATCCTAATACACTTTCAAAAGCTGGATACTTTAGCAGTGGGTGCAGAAGAAGCAAAAGCAATTAAAGATTTAGAAAATAATTACAGATTATTTTCTAAGGACGCACCAGATATGTTTTATCGCTACCAAGCCAGCCCTAACGAAAAGTCGCGCAAAGCCTTATACCAAGACATGGAAACTGGGGTTTTTAGCCGCTATGAAGGCGTTTCAAAGCGTGCTGAAGATTTATTATTGCTAAAACAAAATGAATTGAAAATGCGTTTAAATGACGCCAAGCGTGCTTCCATGGTGATTTTAATTATCCCAATATTACTAGCTGGTTTGTTGTTAATTTTATCCCGACTATTTTTAAAGCGTGCCATCATCAACCCAATTAACGCGATGATGCAGGCAACTAGCGAAATCAGTGCTGGCAACTTGCAACACAAAGTGCCCGAAACAGGCGCGCAAGAACTCGCGACGCTATCGCAAGAAATTAACAAAATGGCAGATGAGCTGCAGACCAATAGGGACGCGCTAGTGCGCACAGAGAAACAAGCAGCCATGGGTTTGCTGGTGCCGATGCTGGCACATAATATTCGCAATCCCTTAGCGAGCATACGCGCCACGGCACAAATTATTGATGTGCCCAAAAAAGATAATGACACACGCGAATCTATAGATGGCATTATTAATACGGTAGACAGATTAGAGCGCTGGACTGGCGCGCTTTTGTCTTATTTGCATCCCATTAAACCACAATTAAGACTCATGCAATTTGAAGGCACTTTAGAAGGTGCACTACTACCTTTAACCTCTAAAATACGAGAGAAAAATATATCGATTATTAAAAACATTACAGGGGTACTCAAAGAATTACGCACCGACGAGCATTTGTTAGAGCAAGTGCTGTATAACTTAATGCTAAACGCCTTAGATGCCTCCCCCAAAAATAGCACCATTACAATTAATGCAACGCTTAATCAAGATACATTTACCTGTTCAATTGCCGACCAAGGCACAGGCATGCCATTTACACCAGACCCTCATACACTAAGCCCAGGACCAAGCACCAAGCGTTTTGGCACAGGCTTGGGCATTCCCTTTGCGTTTAAAGTTTGTGAGGTGCTAGAAGGCTCCATCGCGTTTGAAACCTTGTCTCCACAAGGCACCCGCATCATACTCAAGCTCCCACAGTAATCTTTTCAAACCCATAATAATCTTTACATACTAAGCACAACCAAAACATTTTCTGTTTGTCCAAATTTAAGCTTGCTTAAATGCGTTTTTTTTACAACAATAAGAACTATTCAAATGACAACAATTATGCCTAACAAAACTGAACTGAATCAAGCGATCCCTGATTTCGAATTACCTGCCACCAGCGGTACAAGTTTTAAACTGTCGAATTATCAAGGTAAAACTTTAGTCATTTATTTCTACCCGAAAGACAATACACCTGGCTGCACGACGCAAGGCATGCAATTTCGCGATAGTTACGCCGAGTTTCAAGCACTTAATACCGACATTTTTGGTATTTCGCGTGACAGCATCAAGTCTCACGAAAATTTCAAAGCAAAATTTAGTTTCCCGTTTGAGCTTTTAGCCGATACAGAAGAACTCGCCTGCAGCTTATTTGGTGTGATGAAAATGAAAAACATGTATGGCAAGCAAGTACGTGGTATTGAGCGTAGTACTTTTATCATTGATAAAAATGGTACGATAATCCAAGAATGGCGCGGCGTTAAAGTTGACGGACACGCACAAGCAGTGTTGAATTTTATTAAATCTTTATAACTTTAGAATTAAATATGGCAAAAAAATCTGTAGCAAACACCAAACTATTTGTACTTGATACTAATGTTCTAATGCACGACCCCTCAAGCTTATTTCGCTTTGAAGAGCATGACATTTACTTACCGATGGTCACGCTTGAAGAGCTTGATAACAACAAAAAAGGCTTAACAGAAGTCGCTCGCAATGCGCGTCAAGCAAGTCGTAGCCTTGAGGAAATTGTAGGTACTGATCTCACTAATTTAGAACTTGGCTGTCCGCTTGCAATTAATGGCAATAAGCATCTTTCTGGACGCCTATTTTTACAAACTTCGCAGGTAAATATTGAATTGCCCGGTCTTGCTGGCAGCAAAGCCGACAATCAAATTATCAGTGTGGTACTAAGCCTACAAAAGCAACAACCTCACCGTCAAGTCATTTTAGTCAGCAAAGATATTAATATCCGTATCAAGGCGCGCGCAATGGGCGTACCTGCGGAAGATTACTTTAACGACAAAGTATTAGAAGATACTGATCTACTCTATAGCGGCATTAAAGAGTTACCGCATGACTTCTGGGATACACACAGCAAAGCATTAGAATCTTGGCAAGAGGCTGGCCACATGTTTTACCGCATTTCTGGTCCGCTGGTAAAAACATTCATTATCAATGAATTTGTCTACTACGAGTTCGACAAACCTTTTCATGCCATGGTGCGTAAGCTAGAAAACAATACTGCGGTATTAGAAGTTGTGAGCGACCACATTAACCCCAAACACAACGTATGGGGCATTACTGCACGTAACCGCGAGCAAAACTACGCACTTAACTTGCTGATGGATCCTGAAATTGATTTTGTGACGCTGCTAGGCCAAGCGGGTACAGGTAAAACGCTATTAACTTTAGCAGCTGCACTCACACAAACATTAGATAAAAAAATCTATTCCGAGATTATCATGACGCGGGTCACTGTACCAGTGGGTGAAGATATTGGCTTTTTACCTGGCACAGAAGAAGAAAAAATGGCGCCATGGATGGGTGCTTTAGAGGACAACCTAGATGTACTCAATAAAACTGATGAAGATGCTGGCGAATGGGGTCGCGCCGCGACACAAGACTTAATACGTACGCGGATTAAAGTGAAATCGCTTAACTTTATGCGCGGTCGTACTTTTTTACATAAGTTCTTAATTATTGACGAAGCGCAAAACTTAACGCCCAAGCAAATGAAAACGCTGATTACACGTGCTGGACCTGGCACTAAAGTAGTTTGTTTAGGCAACATCGCACAAATTGACACACCCTACCTCACAGAAGGCAGCTCTGGTTTAACTTATGTTGTAGACCGTTTTAAAGGCTGGGAGCATAACGGACATGTGACGCTCGTGCGGGGCGAACGCTCTCGCTTAGCCGATTTTGCAGCGGAAGCGCTTTAAGAAAAGTATGCGATGAAAAAAGGTTTTTATACCCTTTTAATCGCACAATTTTTATCTGCCTTGGCAGATAACGCTTTGCTTTTTGCAGCGATCGCGCTACTTGCTGAGCTAAACTCCCCAGATTGGCATACGCCGCTTTTACAGCAGTTCTTCGTTATTTCCTACATTGTACTAGCACCCTTTGTCGGCTCAATTGCTGATGCCTTTCCAAAAGGTAGTGTCATGTTTTTTTCCAACTCAGTTAAAGTGGTGGGTTGTGTTGCGATGATATTAGGCGTGCCGCCGCTATACGCATATGGCATTGTTGGCATTGGTGCCGCTGCATATTCCCCAGCAAAATACGGCATACTGACAGAAATGCTACCAAGCTCGCTGTTGGTAAAGGCCAATGGCTGGATGGAGGGCTCAACCGTCACTGCGATTATTGTTGGCGCAATTATTGGTGGCAAGCTCGCGAGTGATGATCCGCACTTTGCGATGTTATTCATTACTGCGCTTTACATCGCTGCTGCTTTTTTTAATTACTTTATCCCTAAGTTACCAATAGAACAAAAACTAGAGAGCAAAAGCATTTTTTATATGCTTAAAGATTTTTGGCATGCCTTTATAACGCTTTGGAGAGACCCACTTGGCCAAGTGTCACTTGCCGTTACTACACTGTTTTGGGGCGCAGGCGCGACATTAAGGTTAGTTGTACTCGCTTGGGCGGCTATCGCCTTAAAGTTTGACATTGAGCAAGCTACACAGCTCATCGCGACGGTCGCATTGGGCATTGCTGTAGGCTCTGTTATTGCATCTAAATATATAAAACTAGAAGAGTCAACGAAAGTATTACCCGCAGGCATTATGATGGGCTTACTGGTAATATTAATGGCACTGGTAACTGATTGGCGCTTGGCTGCACTCCTATTATTCTTTATAGGTGCATTAAGTGGCTTTTTTGTTGTGCCACTCAATGCCTTGCTGCAGCATCGTGGGCATCATCTCATTGGTGCAGGCCACTCAATCGCCGTTCAAAACTTTAACGAACATATCGGCATATTAGTGATGCTTGGATTTTATTTACTGATGGTAAAAGCCGAAGTCGCAATCAGTGCGATTGTGGTTGCATTCGGCTTCTTTATCATTCTAAGCATGAGTGTTATTAATAGAATATACCGCACCAAGATTGCATCCTAGTAGCCGCACATCAATTAATGCAGCTTGATATGAGGCTCTGTTCTGCGGGCAATTAGCCTACCAATACTATGAATTGCAACAGAAATTACCCCGTGTAAAGCCATTAAGTGCATCTTATAAAGTGACCTGTACATAATGCGGGCAAATAAGCCTTGAATATACATGCTGCCACCCGACACTGCGCCCATCAAGCTACCCACTGTAGAATACTTACCTAAGTTAACAAGTGACCCATAATCTCGATAATGAAACTCTGGTAGATTGGTATTTTTGGCAACACGCTTTTTCATCGTTTTAACCAACAATGAGGCTTGCTGATGCGCTGCCTGCGCACGTGGTGGCACATTTCCATCGTGGCCTAACCAAGGGCAAGCAGTACAGTCGCCTAAGGAGAAAATATTTTCATCAATTGTCGTTTGTAAGGTTTGTCTGACTACTAACTGATTGATTCTATTCGTCTCTAAACCATCAATATCTCTAAGAAAGTCTGGCGCCTTAATTCCTGCGGCCCAAACAACCAGTTCTGCGGGGATAAATCGCCCACTATGCGTGGTAATCCCTTTTTCAGAAACCTCAACAACACGCTCACCAGTAAATACATTCACTCGCAACTTTCTTAACTCAACATCCACAGCCAAGGAAAGTTTGGTTGGCAAAGCTGGCAAAACACGGTCGCTCGCTTCAATTAGAGATATTTTTACATCGCGGTCAGCATCAATTTTATCTAAGCCATAAGCCGCTAATTCACGCGTTGTATTATGTAGCTCTGCTGCCAATTCAACCCCAGTCGCACCAGCCCCTACAATCACTACCTCCAATTGCCCAGGTTTTAATGGTTCTGCCTGTGTTTGCGCGCGTACTAAGGCATTGTGCAAATAGCGATGAAATTTTTGCGCTTGCGCTTGCGTATCTAGTGCAATAGAAAATTCGCGCGCCCCTTTTATACCAAAATCATTGGTGGTACTACCAACCGCCATTATCAAGGTATCGTAAGTAAACGTGCGTCTCGGAATGACTTCCTTACCATCTTCATCAATATACGGGGTAATCGTCACCTCACGTTTAGCCCGATTAAGGCCATCCATGCGACCAAATCTAAACTTAAAATGATGCCAATGCGCCTGCGCTAAATATTCAAGTTCGTGACGATCTGGATCCATACTTCCCGCGGCAATTTCATGTAACAAGGGTTTCCATACATGGGTTCTGGTACTATCTATTAAAGTAATTTCAGCCTTTTTATTTTTACCTAAACTATCTCCTAGCTTAGTTGCCAGCTCTAGGCCGCCAGCACCGCCGCCTACGACAATAATATGATGTAAGTTATTTTGTGCTAAGTTTTCCAATGTAGTTTCCAAATGATACTTTATGTAAAGTTAAACGATACCATAAAAATAAAAACGCGCCCGCTGTAAAAAGCAAGCGCGTCATTGTAAATTAAAATTAAAATTAAAATTCCTTATCTGTTACACCATCTCCCACACTACGAATCCAAGCAATTACTTTCAACATTTCGTCAGGTGAGATGCCGTTCTTTGGGTCTGTTGGATCCATAATACCAATCCCTTTACCGCCCATGCCGCCATTGGTCCCATGCCAAATAGTTTCAAACATACCCTTGTCGGTTGCATCCTTAGGATACTTAAAGTCTGGGCCGATAAGACCAGGGCCTACTTGTCCTTTAGCATCAGGTCCATGGCATTGTGTACATGAGTATAATTGATAAACTTTATGTCCCCTTGCTATCGCTTCTTCATTGCCAATGTATGGATTTTTACCTGTAGCTAAAAACTCTTTAGCCTCAGGCGTATCAAATAAGGCGGCATCGATGATCAGTGGCTTGCCTTCCTGCGTATCAACAAAGCTAATTGCATTGCCTGCGCTTGCTGGCGCTTCTGGTGCAGCTTCAGTGCCACTCGCAGCCGATGTATCCGTTTTGTTACATGCTACTAATGCTGATAACATTAACACTAAAATAACGCCAGATTTTAATCGCTCCATTATAAATCTCCCGTATCATTTTTTAATAATCACAATTGAAAACAGCTACTGCAATTATACAGTAGCTGTTTTCAATTGTTACTATTTTTGGGTTAACGCTTTATTTTAACCAAACCTTTTCGCCATCGCCTAAGTACTGTGTGCGAATATAGGCAACTGCTTTTAATATTTGGTCTGTTGATAAGCCATCACCTGTATGGCCTGGTAACTGGTTGTGCCAAACAAACATAGTGCCACCTGATGTACCTGGCGTACCACCTGCGATTGTTTCAAACATACCTTTGTCGGTTGCATTTTTAGCATACACCCATTTTTGGTCATATGCGCCTTGGCCGCCTTGCGTGTTTTTGCTAAGTGATGGCGCCATAATGCCTTCCAATTTACCACCGTGGCAACCAGTACAGTTGTTATAGTTGTACTCTCTTTTACCCTTTTTAGCAGCCTCTGCGTCAGCCATATAAATCTTTGTATATGGGTTTACGCAAGTTTCCAAAAATTGCTTAGCTTCTGGGGTATCGGTATCCACAGCTTTAATTGCTAACGGTTTGCCGTCAATAGTTGAAACTAAATTACACCCGCCACCTGCGCTGCTGGCTGAGGCTGTTGTAGCTGCACTGTCAGCGCCTGCCGCCGTGTCTGTTTTGCTGCATGCCACTAAGGCTGATAGCATTAATGCAAACGTAATACTTATTTTTAAATGCTGCATTTACTTCTCCCGATTTATATGTATTGTCTTTGTAATGAAAAACGGCCACTGTAATTATACAGTAGCCGTTTTCAAATGTTACTATTTTTGGGTTAACGCTTTATTTCAACCAAGTTTTCTCGCCGTCGCCTTTATAATTTAGGCGAATATAAGCAATCGCTTTTAGGATTTGATCAGTCGATAAGCCATCACCTGTTTTACCTGGCAATTGGTTATGCCAAATAAACATCGTGCCACCTGAAGCGCCTGGCGTACCACCAGCAATCGTTTCAAACATACCTTTATCGGTTGCATTTTTCGCGTAAACCCATTTGGTATCAAAAGCACCTGTACCACCGTCTTTACGCAATGACGGTGCCATCACACCTTCTAGTTTACCGCCATGACAACCTGTACAGTTATTATAGTTGTACTCTCTTTTACCTTTTTTAGCAGCTTCTGCATCCGCCGCGTAAAGTTTTGTGTATGGATTCACGCAAGTTTCTAGAAATTGCTTAGCTTCTGGGCTATCTGTATCCACTGCTTTAATTGCCAGTGGTTTACCATCTACTGTAGAAACTAAATTACACGCCGCATTTGCTTGAAATGAAAGTGTAAGACCTGCTAATGTCAACATAGATACAAATAAAGTTGACTTAAGTGCTTTATTGCCAAACATGTTATCTCCTAATCTTTTAATTACAATATGAGCAACGTCTTACATGCCAGTGCACTCTTATTAATGCCAGCGCAGCTCGAGCGTTTGCTAATTTAACGAACATCTTTCTACTTGGTTGACACAACTTTGTCACAAAATAAAAGTCGTTATTCTACTCGGTTTTAGGAACAATTTCACCTCTTGGTTTATCTGATTTATCTTTTGACTTTAGTAGCACCGTATCGCCATCTACAACTGGCACATGCGGGATACCATACTCGTTTAAAATCTGCTCGATTTTATCTTTGTTGCGCTCCAAAGCGGCATCAATCTTAGCCATACGCTCTTTATCTTTTTTACGCACACCTACAGCAATATTCCAAAACTCTTTACCTTTTGCTTGGTTAATCGGGTTTGCACTTACATATTCTGGAATAACTCTTACTTCCATCGGTACTTTATTATTTTTTGCAAAATACCCACCAATCGGTCCCCAAGCTACCGCAATATCAATTTCTTTACTTGCCAAATCATCAATAAGATAACTTGGCGGTAAGTTTAGATCACGCTGCATACGATAAGGCTTGGCATTTGCAATTAAGCCTTTTTCGTCCATAGGGATAGTCGCTGGGCTTTGGCCCACTATGCCAATAACGCCTTTTCTCAAATCTGGCGAATCCCAATCGGTAATGTTGTAATTGCTGTCTTTACGCCATACAAACACATGGCCGGAACGGTAATATGGCTTCGAGGCACGCACTCCATCGAAATCCGAAGTAATACCCATCACTACGTCACAGCGTTTAGCATTAAGCGTATTACGCAAAAACCCCATGCGGTCATACCAAAATTGATAAGTCAATTTCAGACCCAAATCTTTGGCCAATATTTCAGCAATTTTATTTTCAAAACCTTCACCTTTTGTGTTCGAATAAGGTAAATTTTCTGGGTCAGCACACACTTTAAATTCTGTACCATCATCTACACGCTGAGCTTCACCGCCACGGCCAGAATTTAAGTCTGTACTTGTCAAGGCATCATCAGCGTAACTGCTGGTCGCTGCTACTGCTAAAACCGTGAATAAACTTGCAACCAAAGCCTTAACCAAACTAGGCTGCTTAATATGCGTCAACATTATGTTATTTCCTTAATTAAAATTGCGGCCAAAAATCCGCTTCAATGCATAGGAGTATTTCTAAAAATAAAAGTTCTTTACCGTTTAATTTCAAACTTAAGCATTGTAACTAATTTCCAAATTTTAGCTATACCCTTCTGTATAACGATGCATAAGTATTTCGGATAACCAGTAAGTAGCTCGCATAAATAAAAACACCCTGCCGAAGCAGGGTGCTCATTTTGATAACTAACTAATATTAGCTAATAATTAAACGAATTTAACTATAGAGAAAATACTGTTAATGCACCGCCGCCAGGAGCAGCGTTGTATTTAGTTAGTTCAGCATAACCACCAGCAGCACCAAGTGCGTCTGTTGGGTTAGTCATACCAAGGTTCATCGCTACACCAGCCCAGCCACCAATACCTGATAGCACACCAACGTGTTGTTTACCTTTGTGACCGTATGTGAATGCATTACCAATCACGCCAGAACCAACTTGGAATTTCCAAAGTTCTTTACCTGATTGTGCATCCAAATCTTTTAACCAACGATCAAGAGTACCGTAGAATACTAGGTTTGAAGCAGTTGTTAAAGCACCACCCCAAGCAGAGAATTTCTCTTTGTTGTACCATACTTTTTTGTTGGTCATTGGGTCATAAGCAGCAAAGCCACCCATTACACCGTCAGGACCTGGGAACATAGTTAATGTAGCACCAACCCATGGTTGACCAGCTGTGTATTTTGACTCAAC
>JANNOS010000012.1:0-14770 GCA_031399315.1 Methylophilaceae bacterium
GTTGCGCCCAAAAGCAATGCCGCTTACAACGCGTATAGTCAAGCCAAAAGTTTTGTAGCACAAGATAAATCGCGACCAGTGCCATTGCATTTACGTAATGCGCCAACCAAGCTGATGAAAGCCTTGGATTACGGCAAAGAATACCGCTACGCGCATAACGAACCAGAGGCTTATGCGGCGGGTGTAGATTACTTTCCTGATGAGTTATATGAAAGTAAAATTTCGCCACCCCAGTTTTATGTACCCACACCACGCGGCTTAGAAGGTAAAATAGGCGAAAAATTAGCCCATCTTAAAGATTTAGACCGAAAAGAATTAGATAAAAAAGCCAAAAAGTAGAGAGATTAAATGTTAGATATTCAGCAATTAAGAAACGATTTAGATGGTGTTGTGAGTCAATTAACCAAACGTGGTTTTGCATTTGATGCTGCAAGTTTTAGTAAATTAGAAGCTGAGCGTAAAACTATACAAACCAATACTGAAGCGCTGCAAGCCAAGCGTAATGCGGCTTCCAAACAAATTGGCATGCTGGCGGGACAAAGAGCTAGACTAATTGCCACTGAAGAGTTTGATCAGGTTGAGTTTAATGATTTACAGATAGCACGTCACAAGGAAGAAGCCTCTACAATTAATGTCGAGTTAGATGCTTCTACTGTGCAGTTGGAACAGATTCAGGCGAAAATGCAGATGCTAATGCTAAATGTGCCCAATCTGCCGCACGAGAGTGTGCCAAAGGGTAAAGATGAAATGCAAAATGTGGAAGTGCGAAAAGTGGGCATGCCACGCACTTTTGATTTCGCAATCAAAGACCATACTGATGTTGGCACGCCGCTGGGCCTAGATTTTGATATTGGCGCTAAACTCTCTGGAGCGCGTTTTACCTTAATGCGCGGCCAAATCGCTAAACTGCATCGCGCTTTGGCACAGTTTATGTTGGATACGCAAACCATGCAGCATGGGTATACCGAATGCTATACGCCGTATTTGGTGAATGCAGAAACTTTGATTGGTACAGGTCAATTACCCAAGTTTGAAGAAGATTTATTTAGCCTAAATCACAATGACAGCAAGCTCTATTTAATTCCTACATCAGAGGTTACCCTCACCAACACCGTGCGCGATGAAATTGTATCGCTTGAAGCGTTGCCGATTAAGCTCACTGCGCATACACCATGCTTTAGAAGCGAGGCCGGCAGCTACGGTAGAGACACCAAGGGCATGATACGTCAGCACCAATTTGATAAAGTCGAGATGGTGCAAATTGTGCATCCAAGCAAGAGTTATGAAGCGCTGGAAGAGATGGTTGGCCATGCGGAAAATATTTTGAAAGCATTAGAGTTGCCGTATCGCGTAGTTTCACTCTGCACGGGTGATATGGGTTTTGGTGCGGCTAAAACTTACGATTTAGAAGTATGGCTGCCCGCACAAAATACTTACCGTGAAATTTCATCTGTGAGTAATTGCGAGGCGTTTCAAGCACGTCGCTTACAAGCGCGTTTTAGAAATGAAGCTGGAAAAACCGAGTTTGTGCATACGCTGAATGGTTCGGGTTTGGCAGTAGGGCGCACCTTGGTAGCGGTGCTAGAGAATTATCAGCAAGCCGATGGTACGGTTACCATTCCTAATGTTCTAAAACCTTATATGAATGGCTTGGAGTTTATTGGCAAGCGCTAATTAGCAATTGTAAGTTGGCAAGTATTGATGCGCGTTTATTAATTACTAACTTCTAATTGGTCAGCTTTAGCAACTTTGTAGTTATAGTTGTTAGGTGTGTAGCTTGGTTGGTTGCGCAGCAGAATGTTGTGATAGCTTCGAATCGACTCAACAAAAATGACTGGCTGACCACAGCCGCAATAGCCATATTTGGCATTCACGTAATATTTTGGATTGTTCAGCATCACCAAAGTCTTTTTCACATCTGCCCAACTATCAGGGTTAAGTTTCAAACGCTGCGCGAGTACGCGCGCATCTTCTACGTGCGCGTAGCCAATATTGTATGAGGCCAAAGACATATAAGTGCGGTCAGGCTCTGGGACTCTACTTGGAATACTTTCTAGCATTAAATTAACATATTTTGCCCCCGCAGGAATACTTTGCTTGGGGTCTAATCTATCACTCACACCCATGCGGTCTGCGGTATCTTCTGTTAGCATCATTAAGCCTCGCACCCCTGTGGGTGATGTGTTGAAGGTGTCCCAGTGCGATTCTTGGTAGCTAATTGCTGCGAGCAAGCGCCAATCAATCCCCGTGATTTCTTGCGCTTGCTTAAAAAGGTGCGCATATTTAGGCAGCAGCGTGTTGATTTTAGAAAGAAATGTTTTAATATCCAATGGGTTAAGACGCTTTGCGTTACCGTGGTAGCGGTCAATCAGGTTGCGTAAAGTGCCGTCATCTTTTATTTTAGTGAGGAATTTATTGGCTTTTTCTAGTAATTTTGGGTCAGCATCTTTTGAAAGTGCCCATCCGATTTTTTCAGGTTCACCAATGGCAAAAGCCACCCCTAAATTGGGGTGATGATTTTGTAAATTAGCGACTAAATGGCTATCTGCAATGGTGTATTCAATTTCGCCATCAGCAACAGCCATGATTAACTCTTCAGAATTCAGATGGTTAATCTCGTTCCAATTTAACTCAGGATTTTGTTGTTTTAATTTAGTTAAGCGCTCTACAAAGCTAGTACCCGCTGGTACAGTAATTTGACGTCCAATAACATCTTTAATATTTTTAGGTGGTTTTTTAGTGATATCTTTGTTAAAAATGAGTTCTTGCTGCACATCTTGGTATGGCGTTGTGAAATTAAATCTTTTTTTACGTGCTTCGGTAATCGTAATATCAGCCGCAGCAATATCCGCTTTTCCACTAAAAACAGAAGGTAAAATTTGGTCGATATGTTTTTCTACAATGAGTTTTAACTGCGTGCCTTGATAGTTAACATCTTGATTCAGGTCATTTATAAATAACTTAGCTAAGTCATATTCAAGTCCTGCGAAGTCGTTATCACCATTCACATAGTAAGTATTGGCACTATTGAGCGTGACAAAAGTAATAACTTTTTCGGTGTTTATGTGTTGGCTGGGTGTTTCTATAGGCGTGCTTTTCTCTTTAGGTTTATCGCAACCTATAATAAGTAGCGCGCAAGCAAACAAAATGTAACGTAATTTATACAATCACAGGCCTCAACAAAATGGAGTTATTTCCAGCGTTCTTCTACTGTGCCATCGCCAGCGATTAACACTGCACTTGCTAAATGACGAAAGATGCCGTGCTCCACCACACCAGGGATGTTATTGATTAAATGGTTTAGCGCTTCTTCAGAGATTGATTTATCAAATGCCATATCCAGCACCAAACTGCCGTGTGAGCTAATAGACAAGCCATCTTTAGTCGCATTCTGTCGTAAATCACCCGCGCCACCTGCTGCTTCGAGGCTGCGCTTGGCGGCTTTCCAAGCCATTGGCATGACTTCTATAGGAATCGCGAAATTTGTGCCGATGCGGTCAACTAGCTTACTTTTATCTGCAACCACCAAAAACTGTTTTGCGGCTTTTGCCAGCAGTTTTTCTAATACTAAATCGTAGCCACGACCTTTTAGCAAGGTCATGTCAGGTGTGATTTCATCTGCGCCGTCGACGTATAAATCAATCTCGGAAACTTGTGTCAGTGCGATAACATTTAAGCCCAAGCTTAGCGCTTTAATCATGCTGACTTGCGAGCTGGCAATGGTGGTGACTTTGAGATTTTCTTCTGATTGGAGACGGGCTAGTTCTTCAATGAAGTAGTTAGCTGTTGACCCTGTGCCCAAGCCAACTAACATGCCGTTTTTAACGTATTTTGCGGCATGAATAGCGACGGCCTGTTTATCGTTAATGGGCTTATCGTTCAAGATGCAACTCCCCTGATTGTTTTTTATTATTAATTGAAATATGCTTAAATTAAGCTTTCTTCAAAAGGGTATAATAGGCAAATTTACACCCTAAACCAAGTCATTTTCAAGTACATATATGCAGTTAACCCCGCCCACACAGGGCAAAAAAAGTCGTTTTTCTTATCCTGCCAATGGCTTAGATAGCTTATCTCTAGCAACACTTTCATGTCGCTTAAAAACAACACAAAATAATCAAAAAGCGCCTCTCGTCATTATTACAGCAAGTGCTTTTGAAGCGCAGCGGCTGTTAGAAGAGATCCCTTATTTTGCGCCCAATTCAGGTGATAAGCTAAGCGTTTATTTGCTCCCAGATTGGGAGACACTGCCTTACGATGTGTTTTCGCCGCATCCAGATTTAATCTCAGAGCGCTTGGCGACCTTATATCAAATTAGTCAAAATCAATGTGACATCGTGATTGTGCCAATAGCCACGGCATTGTTGCGTTTGCCAGCAGTTTCTTATTTGGCTGGACATAGCTTTATGCTCAAAAAGGGGCAGCGTTTGAATTTAGAAGCGTTGCGCCACCAATGTGCACAAGCGGGCTATCATCATGTCACGCAAGTGATTTCACCAGGTGAGTTTAGTGTGCGTGGCGGCTTGCTCGATTTATTTCCTATGGGCAGTGTTTTGCCATACAGAATTGATTTATTTGATGATGAAATTGAAACCATACGCACTTTTGATATTGATACGCAGCGCAGTCTTTACCCTGTACCAGAGATTCGATTGCTGCCAGCACGCGAGTTTCCTTTAGACGAAAAAGGCATTGCAAGGTTTAGAAGCAATTTTAGAGAACAGTTTGAAGGCGATCCGCAGCGCGCAAAAATTTATAAAGATGTCAGTAAGGGCGTTGCAAGTGGCGGTATTGAATGGTATTTGCCATTATTTTTTGATGAAACTTCGAGCTTTTTAGATTACTTACCAGAGAATACAAATTTGGTATTACATGGCAATTGCGATAAAGCCGCGCAACAGTTTTGGGCAGATGCTGCTTCGCGATATCGATTATTAGCGCACGATGCTGAGCGCCCCATATTAAAGCCAGAAGTATTATTGATTAAAGCCGATGATTTTTTTGCTAGAACACATGCTTTTCCATTACTCAATTTGGTTCAAGAGCCTGCAAAAGTTTTACCTGCATTAGAGATTGAACGCCGTGCCGAGCAACCTTTGCATAAATTAAAAAGTTTTATTGCAAACACTAAGCAGCGTATTTTAATCACAGCAGAAAGCTTAGGCCGCCGCGAAACCATGTTGCAGCTATTTACTGAGCATCGCTTGCAAATGCCTACTTGTGAGACTTGGCAGGAATTTAGTGATAGCCAAGCACCGCTCATGTTGGGGGTTTCGCCGCTTCATAGTGGGTTTGCCGATGATATTGTACTGATTACAGAATCTGAGCTTTATTCAGGCACGGTGCGCCAGCAACGCCGCCGCGAGAAAGAAAAAGCCCGCAATACCGAAGGCATGCTCAAAGATTTATCTGAGTTGCACCTGGAAGACCCTATCGTGCATGAGCAGCATGGGGTAGGGCGTTACAAAGGTCTGATTAATTTAGATTTTGGTGAAGGCGAAACCGAGTTTTTGCTACTTGAATACTATGGTGACGATAAACTCTATGTGCCCGTTTCGCAACTTTTTTTAATTTCACGTTATTCGGGTGGGCCGCCAGAAAGCGCGCCACTACATAGACTTGGGAGTGGTCAGTGGGAAAAAGCCAAGAAAAAAGCACTGAAACAAATCCGCGATACTGCAGCAGAGTTGCTGAATCTTTACGCCCAGCGTGCCGCGCGGCGTGGTCATGCGTTTACCTTAAGCTTAAAAGATTACGAAGCATTTTGTGATGGCTTTCCGTTTGAAGAAACGCCAGACCAATTAGAGGCCATTGAAAATGTCATCAAAGATATGCAATCGGGTCGCCCCATGGATAGGCTCGTGTGTGGCGATGTAGGTTTTGGCAAGACAGAGGTCGCCTTACGCGCTGCATTTGTTGCGGTGATGGGCGGTCGGCAAGTGTCTGTGCTGGTACCTACCACATTATTGGCCGAGCAACATTATCAAAACTTTTGCGACCGTTTTGCAGATTGGCCAATTAAAGTGGCTGAAATCTCACGTTTTAGAAGCGCAAAAGAAATCACAGAAGCCTTACGTGGTTTAGCTTCTGGCGAAATTGATATTATTATCGGCACACATCGACTTATTCAAAAAGATGTGAAATTTAAAAACCTTGGCTTGGTGGTTTTAGACGAAGAACATCGCTTTGGTGTGCGTCAAAAAGAACAGCTTAAAGCCATGCGCGCAGAGGTAGATGTGTTGACGCTGACCGCTACGCCAATACCCAGAACTTTGAGTATGGCGATGGAAGGTTTACGTGAATTTAGCGTGATTGCCACGCCACCGCAAAAACGCCTGAGTATCAAAACATTTGCGACCTATTATGGCGATGGCATTATTCATGAGGCCATGATGCGTGAATTTAAGCGCGGTGGCCAAGTATATTTTTTGCATAATGAAGTTGATACCATTTTTGTACAGCGTGAAAAGTTAGAAAAAATTGTGCCTGAAGCACGTATCGGCATTGCTCATGGGCAACTGCGCGAGCGTGAGCTGGAGTCGGTCATGCGCGACTTTCACCAGCAACGTTTTAATGTGTTGTTGTGTACTACCATTATCGAAACGGGCATTGATATCCCGACTGCAAATACCATTATTATTAATAAAGCAGATATGTTTGGCTTGGCGCAGCTACATCAATTACGTGGCCGGGTAGGGCGCAGCCATCACCAAGCGTATGCTTATTTACTCACAGATGAGCACCGTAAAATTACCCCGCAAGCGCAAAAACGTTTAGATGCGATTCAATTACTAGAGGATTTAGGTGCAGGCTTTCACTTGGCCATGCACGATTTAGAGATTCGCGGTGCAGGTGAGTTGTTGGGTGACAATCAAAGTGGTGAAATGCAAGAGATTGGTTTTAGCTTGTATTCGGATATGTTAAACCACGCAGTTAAACAACTTAAAGCAGGCAAAGAGCCCGATTTAAACGCGCCGCTGGGAGTCACAACGGAAATCAATTTGCATGTGCCAGCCCTACTCACCAATACCTATTGCCCAGATGTGCATGAGCGGCTGGTGATTTATAAGCGCCTTGCCAATGCGAATAACGATGATGACTTAGACACGCTGCAAGAAGAGCTGATAGACCGTTTAGGCTTGCTGCCAGAGCAAGGAGAGGCGCTCATGGCTTGCCACAGATTACGTATCGCCGCCAAGCCGCTCGGCATTATCAAAATTGATGCCAGTGACGCTGCGATTCAGCTGCAATTTAATTTAAAAGCTGACCTAGATCCAATGAAGCTGGTGAGTCTATTACAGCGTGACCGCCGTTGCCGCATGAATGGCCCAGATAAATTGCGAGTGACAGTGCAATTAGGTAATATTGCACATCGAACCGAGTTTGTGAAAACGCTGTTAAAAGAGTTTGCATAACAAAAAAGCCAATACATTTGTATTGGCTTTTTTAATTTGGATATGTAAAAAATCAATCAATAATTAACTTATTCTGAGCAATTAAATTAGCCAGTAAATCAGTTTCATTTGTTCCACTAAGCAAATTAACGCCAGCTAACGTAATATGTTGATTTTCTGCCGCTGATGAATAATTACCACCTGCAAAACCACCAGTATTGCTGATTCTAATTTCTGTATTGGTTACACCTGCAGTGACGCTAGTAGTGATATCTAGATAATTTAGTATATTTCCACTAGATTCACCAACTAATAAGTCGCGCAAATCTAACTTATCATCGGTTGAGCTAAAGTCAGTAATTCTATCTATTCTAGGCGCTCCATTAGTGCCTTTATCGACGAGATTCCAGACAAAAGTATCAACACCAAGCCCACCAGTTAGAATATCATTACCAGCGCCACCAGTAATTTCATCGTCACCAGCGCCGCCTATGATGGTGTTAGCATTAGCATTGCCAATAAGTTCATTATTCCCATCATCACCTGTCGCATTTAATGCTGCACCTAGTATTGTTAGGTTTTCAATACCATCAAATTGTACAGATCTTAAGTCCGCAGAGAATGTGGTGTTAACTGTGTCATTGCCAAAGTTTAGGGCAATGCTATCTTCGACAATAACATCACCCCCTGCACCAACAGGTTTAATCACATCTACAAAGTAAGTGTCATTTCCAGTGCCACCATTGAGAATATCAGCACCAGCTTTACCATCAAGGATATCGTTACCAGCATCACCAGTAAGTGTGTTGTTAGCAGCGTTGCCAATAAGAAAATTGTTTTTATTATTGCCTGTAAGGTCTAGTTTGGTCGCTCCAGTAAGACTAGAGTCTAGGTTTTCGATACTGCTTAAATCATTAATACCAAGGTTGCTCGTAAGTGAAATTAATGTTGCATTGGTAGATGCAACAGTGCCACGGAGTTTGAGTGTATCGACATCTTGGAACGAGCCATTGAATTCATTGAAACTATCTTGCAAATCAACTGTGATATTTGCTCCAACACCAGAAGCTATAATGTCCACAACATATGTGTCATCTCCAACATTTCCTTCCAGCGTATCATTGCCTAACCCTCCATCAAGTATGTCGTTGCCATTGCCCCCTATAAGCTGATCATTACCCGCTTCGCCAAAGAGAGTGTCATTGCCTTCCCTGCCACTAAGGATATCATTGCCTGCACCACCATTAAAGATGTTGTCTGAATTACTACCAGTGATTTGATTGTCAGAGCTATTACCTACAAAGTTAAGCAAGGTATAGTTTGTGTTAGCAGCAAATAAATTTTCTACTCCAGCGCTTAAAGTAATGGTGCTGGCCTTAAAAAGGCTAAATGATTCGTTGCTGAGAATAATCGTGTCAGTGCCAATATCAGCACCAGATTCAATAATAGTATCTTCAAGAGAAACACTCGCTGATACTGTGCCACTACCTGTGAGTTTTAAATTAACATAGTATGTGTCACTACCTGCACCGCCTATTAGTGTGTCAGCGCCTGCCTCACCTTGAATATCATTGTTACCAGAATTGCCTGTTATTATGTTAGCAAGGTTATTGCCTATCGCGTTGTTACCTATACCACTGAGGGTGAGGTTTTCTACGTTAGTGCCATTTCTTAAGTCAAAACTTACAGAAGATTTAATGAGGTCGATACCTTCATTGGCACTTTCTAGTATGGTGTCATTGTCGTTATCAACAATGTAAGTATCATTACCTTTGCCGCCATGCATGTCATCAGCACCAGCACCGCCATCTAAGATATTTGCGCCATCGTTACCAATTAATACGTTATCACCTTCGTCACCAGTTGCGTTTAATGCAGCAGTACCCAATAGGGTTAGGTTTTCAATGCCTACAAATTGGCTAGATTTTAAATCGGCTGAGAAAATTGTCTTGACCGTATCAGTACCGCTGCTATCAGTAATGACATCGCCACCAGTACCTGTAGTTGGTTTAATCACATCGACAAAATAGGTGTCATCACCAGCGCCACCATTTAGAACGTCAGCACCAGCTCTACCATCAAGGATATCGTTGCCTACATCACCTGTAATGATGTTGGCAGCCGCGTTGCCCACTAAGTTATTGTCACCATTGTCACCAGTTAGATTTATTTTTGCTGCGCCAGTCAAACTTACATCTAAGCCTTCAACATTAGCAATGTAAGTGCCAGCAAAAAGTTCTAATGGGCTGGTGTTGCTGAAGGTGCCACGGATTTTAAGCGTGTCACTACCCTCGCCAACACCTTCACCCTCAAAGACGGTATCTTGCAGGTTAAAAAGACTAAAATTGCCAGATTGGTTAATATAAGTGGTTTGAGTAAACGATGAAGTTAGATCAACTATATAGGTGTCATTTCCTGTGCTGCCGCGTAAGCTGTCTATACCTGCGCCACCATCCAAGACATTATTAGAATTGTTGCCAACAATATCATTGGCTAACGTGTTGCCCGTTAAGTTAATCAATAAATCATTTGCGAATTGTGCGCTTATGTTTTCTAGATTAGCCGCAAGCGTAAAGTTTGTATAGGTGCTAAATTCACTGGCTAAAAGTGCGTTATTGTTCGCCCCGCCATAACGGTTATACAAGCGCAGCGTATCGTTTGTGCCTTCTGTCGCTCCAGCAAGTTCAGTCACGGTGTCTTGTAAGGCGAGTGTTGCGGTTGTACCTGTACCCACTTTAATCAAATCAACATCATAGGTGTCACCACTTTTACCGCCAATTAAAATATCTTTACCACCTAGACCGTCTAAAAAATTAACACCTAAGCTACCAATAATCGTATTGCTTAACGCGTTGCCAGTACCACTTTGATTAGCAGTGCCATTGCCCGCGGTGTCAAGAAGGGTTAAATTTTCGACGTTGTCGCTTAAGGTGTAGCTAAGATATGCTTTGACGGTGTCCTTACCTTCGTTGAAACTCTCTTCTACCACGTCACCAGCATCTGAGACAATATAAGTATCGTCACCTTTACCGCCGCGCATGGTATCGTCAGCCCCTTTGCCGTCTAGCACGTTGAAGCCATCGTTACCAACTAGTGTGTTGATAGCGGAATTACCAGTTACATTTACTCCACCAGTGCCGATTAAAGTTGCATCATATACTTGTGCTTGCCCATTATTAAACTGCAAAGAATTTAAATCAATTCCAAGCTTGCTCTGTACTTTATTAAAGCCAAAATTGTCTAAAATGACATCCGTTGCGCTATCCACCACATAAGTGTCATCACCATCACCACCATCCATGGTATCTGCACCAATACCACCATCTAAAGTGTCGTTACCAAACCCACCCGTGAGCGTGTTGTTTGCAGCATTCCCGGTGAGGAAATTATTTTCATTATTACCGGTAAGGTTAAGCCTAGTTGTTCCAGTGAGGCTGATATCTAAGTTTTCAATATTGGCTAACGCACCAGTGAGTGCAATATTATGTGCTGCAGTAGCCGCTGGAATTGTCACAGTACCACGTAGTTTAAGTGTGTCGATGCCTTCGCCGTTGTTTTCAGTAATATCATCTTGTAACTGTGCACCTGTCACCACAACAGGTGCAGGCGGTGTGCCTGTTGTTATGGAGCTGATATCTACCAAGTAAGTATCGTTGCCATCCCGACCAATAAGAGTGTCCCTTTTTCCATCGTTTAGGCCACCATCTAGGATATTGTCTGCATCATTACCAGTAATGGTATTGGCTAGTATATTGCCTGTGATATTCAGTTTGATATTGCCAGTTTGGCTGGCATCGAAGTTTTCGATATTGGCATTCACGTTTAGCGAGGTGGCATTGGTGATATTGCTGGTATCTATCGGTGCACCTGCATTACCAGTTAAATTGGTTAAAATAATTGTATCAATACCTTCAACCGCACTGTTGAGCGGATTGGCAAGCTCACTCACTGTATCTTGCAGCGCTACCGTGCTGGTAGCCAGTGCGCTAACGCGCACTAAGTCAATATTGTAGGTGTCGTTGCTTTTGCCGCCAGTGAGCTTGTCAATGCCTGCTCCACCCGTTAAGTTGTCAATGCCATCACCACCATTGAGTGTATCGTTGCCTTCTTTGCCATCTAGAATGTTGTCGCCAGCATTACCGGTGATGATGTTGTTGAGCGCATTACCCGTACCGTTGATGGTAGCATTGCCACCATTGAGGTCAATATTATTTGTGAGAATCAGGTTCTCTACGTTGCTGGTTAAGGTGTAATTGAGTGCACTAGATTTAACCGTATCAGTGCCACCTGTTGCGAGCACTGTGTTAGTTTCGGTGACCGTATCGTCTGTATCGTCGACGATGTAAGTATCATTGCCATCACCGCCTTCCATAGTGTCTTCACCTGTGCCACCATCGAGTGTATCGGCGCCCAAGCCGCCACTGAGAGTATCGTTACCGCCACCACCGCCTAAAGTGTCATTGCCAGCATACCCATTAATTGTATCGGGTTGCGTATCATTGGCAATTGCAGTAATGGTGTCGTTACCAGTCAGCCGACTTGCATCTGTCAGGTAGTTATAAAAGGCATCTAAATTGAGGTGAGAGTTAGGTGCGTCAGGGTCAGTTAAATTATTAAAATCTACCGCGCTTAACGATAGACCGTTCGCAGTGATGCTATGTACCCCATTAATATCTGTGTAAACAAAAGTAAAACTGCTGACTGTGCCACCAGTAATTTCGTTATCAGCATCTAGTAAAAAGTTACCAGCTAAATTGATTGTGTTGCCATTAAAAGTAAAATTGTATTTGGTTGCACTTCCGCCAATAGTGTCGCCAAAACTGTCAACATTAAATCTGCCTTCAATTAACAGATTTGTTAAACCAGCAGTGTAATTAGAAACATATGAAAGTTTATTGTAAAAACCACTGAATGTATCGGTATCGTAGTTATAAGTAACACTACCAGTGGTTAGTAATTGTTCAGCGGTATTGTCTGAGTTAATTAATCTAATTGAGGTGTAAGTTTCAGTTGGTGTGTCAGTTGTAAAGTTATTGCCTAGAACCACTACACTATAATTGGCAGAAGGGCCCGTGAATGTGCCCGTAAGTTGAGTATTTGTAACGGTTACTGCATTGAAAGAAAGTGTGTCAAATGAGTCATAAACAGTATAGAAATCGGTCAGCGCACTAGCTAAATTACTATCAAGTGTACTAAGATTAATCAGTTTCCAGTTGCTAAATTGGATATTCATTCTAGTTATTCTTCTTTCTTAATTTTAATTTTGTTAGAAAGTATACTAAATCAAGTTTGCTAGCAATAGTCCGCGAAGGCCTTTCTACTAACTAACCTTAAACATCTAAACTTAAGCATAGCTTTGTCATTAATGCTTACTGGGCTTGAACGCGAAAATACAGGTAAAGTTAACAACGTGCAATAGTTTGGCTAAATAAATATAATATCATGCGTGTATATAGTTAAATGAGATAAAGAGTATAAGCTGAGTGTTAAAGCAATTAATTAAAGTTGTTGATAATTAGGATATATGTTTAATTTCAAATAGTTAAGTTCATTTGGCTGTGATAAACATCGCTCTTTATTAATTTTCAATCAAGATGCCTATGCGTAAGAAAAACACCGCCGTTTTAATGGTTAAGTTTTCGTTTTTAAACAGGTTGGCATAGCGTTCTAGTTGCGGTTTGTGGCTTAGCGCGGCGACGTTTGCATTGGCTTTTGTGATTTCTAAGCCTAGTTTAAAATCAATAATCCAGCGTTCATTATTCTCAATAAAAGTTAGATCAATCCGCTGTTCTTGCGGCTGATTATTTTCATCCATTATCGTGATGCTGAGTTCTGTTTGAGCCGATTCCCTGGTTGCTAATAACCATGTGCCATCGGCGCTGGAGATGCTTTGTTTAAGTGCCTGCGCGATGAGGGGCACTTGTTTTTCGACTTCTATGTTTGCATGCCCACGTTGTGTAAACCAAAATTGCATGCCCTGGGAGCAAGTATCTATGCGGCTTGCAGGCCATTGTTTTAAGCCTTCTTTTGTAATCATTTCCATATAAAGATGCGCAAGACTACCGCAATCGGCAGAGAGATTTAAAATGGAATCACTATCTGCAGTGTGATTGCCTGCTTGTCTTTTATGCGCCTTTTCCACTTTATCCAATTGTAGAATTGCGGGTATTTGCAAGTGTTGTAGGCGGATTAACCGCGGCGTAAAGTTGGCAATATCGTTTTGTAATTGTTTGTCGATGGTGGGGACATCGCATGTTTCAAAACTAGCACCGATTGCTGGCCATAATGCATCTAAATAGGTATTTTTGGTGGGGTTAATTTCACCTTTGGCATTTTGATTCGCAATACCAACCAAGTGCAGCGCACGCTCAGCACGTGTCGCCGCTACATATAGCACGCGCACGGCCTCATTTGCCTCGCGCTCAGCTTCCAGCGTTTCAAGGTAATCGTAAGCAGAAACTTTTGTTTTGTCGCGCGTGGTATTTGAAATAAAGCCTTTTGGGATGTAAGGCGCGGCTAATAATTCGGCGTTGCCGTCCACCATCACTTCCTCCCAAAGCATTAGAGGCTTGTTATCGTTGTTGCCGCCCTTTGCAGCGCCCAAGCCAGGTAAAATCACCGTATCAAATTCTAAACCTTTGGATTTGTGAATGGTCATCATCTGTACGCTTTCGCCTTGTGTATCGGGCGTGGCGAAAAGTTTAGTAATTTCAACAACCATGCGCTCTGGGGCAAACTCATTGTTGCGATCTAGTGCGTCTAAGCAGCTAAAAAATGCTTGCACGTCTGTAATGTCGGCTTGTTCCCACAGGCAAGCACTGCCGTTTAGCATCAGCCAAATACCACGCACCCAACGGCTAACTGGCATGCGGCCTTGGGTGGTGAAGGCCTCTTCTAAAATGCTACGTACGTGCCGCAAACGCGCTTGCCCATCTGCAGATAAGTGATTCAGCAAGCTCTCATTTTGCATCAGCGACCAAATAGTACTGTGCTGATCTTGATGCGCAAGCTGATATAAATCGGCCAAGCTAAGCCCGCACCAAGGCGCGCGTAAAATTGCCAGCCAATGCACGCGGTCCGCGCGGTGGTGTAGCGCATGTGTAAGACTCAATAAATCTTGTACTACTTGCCTATCTTCAAGCGCCTCAATTTCGACTGCTTGAAACGCAATGTCTTTGTAATCACGTCTTAACTTACTCACGAGTGCGCTTAAGTGTTTTTTTGAGCGCACTAAAATCGCGATATTATGTTTTG
Source organism: Methylophilaceae bacterium (assembly GCA_031399315.1). Lineage (GTDB taxonomy): Bacteria > Pseudomonadota > Gammaproteobacteria > Burkholderiales > Methylophilaceae > Methylotenera_A. Next base: position 14,649 of record JANNOS010000012.1, read on the forward strand.
GAGAGTTTGTTTGCGCGGCTTGTGTGGCTTGAATAATGCGGATGATGGCTTCCGCTTCACGCTGTTTGGCAAGTTCGCTCGACTCTTCTGCAGGACTGACAATCGGGTGAATATGAATTCCC